>NZ_JACHFK010000016.1 GCF_014201805.1 Deinococcus metalli
CGGGACGGTTTGACCGGCAGGTGGTGGTGGACGCCCCCGACGTGCGGGGGCGCGAGATGATCCTGCGCATCCACGCCCGCAAGAAGCCGCTCGACACCAGCGTCGACCTCGGGGTGGTGGCGAGACGTACCGCTGGGATGGTGGGGGCGGATCTGGAGAACCTGCTGAACGAAGCGGCGCTGCTGGCGGCGCGGTCGGGGCGCAGCCGGATCACGGCGCGGGATGTGGATGAGGCCAGAGACCGGGTGCTGATGGGACCGGAACGGCGCTCGATGGTGGTGCGCGAAGCCGACCGCAAGGTCACCGCCTACCACGAGGTCGGCCATGCCCTCGCCGCTCAACTGTTACCCCACGCGGACAAGGCGCACAAGCTGACCATCGTGCCGCGTGGCCGCAGCC
The DNA here is from genome assembly GCF_014201805.1 of Deinococcus metalli. Classification (NCBI taxonomy): domain Bacteria; kingdom Thermotogati; phylum Deinococcota; class Deinococci; order Deinococcales; family Deinococcaceae; genus Deinococcus; species Deinococcus metalli. The sequence continues at coordinate 400 of NZ_JACHFK010000016.1, forward strand.
TGGGCAGCGCGCTGTACACGCCGGAAGACCGCATGCACCACACCCGCAGCGCCCTGCTCGACCGGATCTGCGTGGCGCTCGCCGGGCATGCGGCCGAGCACGTCGCGACCGGCCAGGTGACCACCGGCGCCGCGAATGACTTCCAGCAGGCCACGAACATCGCCCGGCGCATGATCACCGAGTGGGGCATGAGCGAGGGCGTGGGGCAGCTCGCGCTCGCTCAGGACGGTGGGAACTACCTCGGGTACGGACCGCAGCAGGGGGCGTACAGCGACCACACCGCCGCGCAGATCGACTCGGAACTGGACCGCATCCTGAATGGGCAGTATGGGCGCGCCGTAGAGCTGCTCAGCGAGCACGCACATATCCTGCACCGCCTGACCGACGAGCTGGTCGCCCGCGAATCCCTGAGCGGCGACGACGTGCAGACGGTGCTCGCGGGCGGCACCCTGCCCCCCCTGGAGGGTGCGGCCCGCAGCCCCGATGACGGCCCGGCACCCACCGGACGCCTCACGCCCGACCCGGCCTGACCTCCAGCCGCACACGAACAGCCGGGCCGGACGACCCAGGAATCCCCTGAAGTGTCCGGCCCGGCTCTGCTGCGTATCAGCGCGTGGTGGGGGTGGGCACCTCGCACGCGCCGTCCTCGCAGCTCGCGGCGGCGGGGGTGTCCAGGCGCACCAGCGGCGCCGGATGGGTCTCGGCCCACACCTGCTCCAGCGCGCCGCGCAGCACGTCAGCGCCCTGAGCGCCGCTCACGCCGTACTTGCCGCCCAGCACGAAGAATGGCACGCCGCCAATGCCCAGCGCGCGGGCCTGCGCCTCGTCCTGCCGCACGGCCGCCGCGTGGGTGCCGGCCTCCAGCGACGCGCGCACCTCGTCGCCGTCCAGCCCGACCTCCTGCGCGAGGCGTACCAGGGTGCCGATCTGTCCCACGTGCTCGCCCTCGCTGAGGTGGGCGCTGAGCAGGCGCTCATTCATGGCGCCCTGCACGCCGTGTTCGGCGGCGAGGTGGATCAGCTGGTGGGCCAGGAAGGTGTTGGTGCGCTGCGCGCCGTTCAGGTCGTAGGCCAGGCCGTCGCCAGCGGCCGTGGCGGTCACCTGGTCGATCATGCCCTGTGCCTCGGCCTCACTGCGGCCGTACTTGCCGGCCAGCACCCGCACCATGCTCTGCGGGGCGTCCAGCGGCGCCTGGGGGTCAAGTTCGAAGGCGTGCCACACGACCTCGACCTGCGTGGCCTGCGGGAAGTCCGCGAGGGCCGACTCCAGGCGGCGTTTGCCGATGTAGCACCACGGGCACGCGACGTCCGACCAGATGTCCACGCGCAGCTTGTCCGGGGAGGTGGGGGTCAGAGCGGTCATGCCCCCATTCTGCCCTGCTTTAAAAAACGAAGTGAGGAGTGGCCCACCATCCCGCGGCGTGGGCGCACTGTCTAGCGGTCGCCCTCATCGCAGGCGACGGCGTTGCGGTTCGAGTCCAGCCCCGACCGGAAGCCGGGCTGGCCGAGCTTGATCGGCGCCTTGCCCTGGGCACGCATGGCCGCGCAGCTCGCGTAAAACACGCCGGAGACCGGCGCGCTGCGCGTGAAGGACCGCAGCACCGAGCGCGACACGTAGCCGCCGCGCCCCTGGTACGACGTCCGGCACCACTGGCCCACGCATGCCACCGTCAGCAGCGTGCCCCCGGGCACGACCCGCAGGACGGACGCGGCGGTGCTGGGGCCACGGCGCAGGTTGACCGCCGTGGTCGTGTACGCGGTCGCGGCGTCGGCCACGCCCAGCCCGAGGCCGAGCAGCGTCAGGGCCAGGACGCCCTTCCTCATGAAGACTCTCATGGGGTCAGGGTGACACGGCCACCCTCGCAGGCCATGAGCCGCGCCTGAGAACATCATGTCCTGCCGGTTGCGTGTGTGCGTGTCGTCCGTCCCGGTCTGCTCGCGCCAGCACGGCGGCGGCCGCCCGGGAAGGGCGGCCGCCGGATTAATTAAGGTGCACGCTTTACTTGCTGGCGTTCACCGTGATTACCGGCGAGGTCCAGCGTTCCACGTGGGCGGCGTTGGCCTCATCTCCGAGTGCCTTGAGCGCCGAGATCTTCACGACGTACTGGCCGTTCGGGACGGGTTTGCGCTTGTCATGCGTGTTGCCGATTCCGTTGAAGCCGCGGCTCCAGCTGACCTGCCCGTCCCACGCGAAGGAGAAGAAGCCAGTGGGCGTGGAGTTGCGCGGCAGGTACTGGTCGGTGCTGGCGTTGAAGAACTGCGAGTTCACCGGCTGGCCGGTCTTGGCGTCCACCACGTCCAGCTTGATCCAGCGGGCGAAGTGGTCGAGGTGCAGCAGGAACTGCGGGTAGTCGGTGCCCTGCATGGTGAAGGTCGTGGGCGCGTTGAGCACGTCGTACGCGGTGCCGGCCGCGTTCAGGCGGGCCATGGTCTTCAGGCCGCTCAGGACCGTCAGGCTCTGGTAGTCGCCCTGGAAGCCCGCGTACGGCACGCGCAGGGTGACGCCGCCGTTCCCCGGCGTGAACGTGACATACCCGCCGTACACCGTCTTCGCCGCGCCGGTGGGCGTGATCGTCACGGTGACGCTGGCGCTGCCGCCGGCGGGCACGGTCACGGTAGGGGCGCCGAAGGTGGCGGTCGCGCCGGGCAGCTGGAAGGCCACTGCGTAGTTCCCGGCAGTGCCCAGCGCGCCCTGGTGGCCCAGGGTGTACGTGACGGCGCTCTGGCCGCGGTTCGAGATGGTCAGCGTCTGCGTCTTGCCGCCGCTGCCCTCGTTCTCCCCGAGGCTAAGCTTGCTGGGCGTGACGGTCGCGGTGGTGGTCACGGCGTTCACGACGTTCGCCATGCCGGCCCCCTGACGGTGCACGACGTCCAGGTACCCGGCCGAGGGGTTGCCGCTCCACGGTTTGGGCTGCGCGGTGTTCTGCAGCAGGCCGCGCATGTCGCCTGCGGCGATGGGCGTGCCCGCCTCGCGCTTGGCCTGGATGACCAGCGCCGAGATGCCCGCCACGTGCGGCGAGGCCATCGACGTGCCGCTCAGGATGGCGTAGCCGCTGGGTTCCAGGCTCAGCGGGTACGTGGAGCGGATCAGGCCGCCGGGCGCGCCGATGTCGGGCTTCAGGCCCAGTTCGGCGTCCAGGCCGTAGGAGCTGGAGGAATCGAGCAGGTTGCCGGTGGGGTTGGCGTAGCTGCCGCTGCTGGCCGTCCACGTGAGGGTCTCGCCGGCAGCCGCACGGGGCGCGAGGACCGCGCCGAGTTCCTTGCTGACTGTGACCACGGGGATGGTGATCGCTGGTGCCCCGGCAACGGTGCCGGCAAAGGGCCCGGTCGCGTTGTTGTAGATGATCACGGCCGCCGCCCCGGCGTTCTGGGCGTTCAGGGCCTTGACGTAGAAGGTGCAGGTGCCACGCGAGATCAGCACGGCCTTGCCGTTCAGGCTGCCGGCGGCCATGGGATCGCAGCCCTGGAGCGTTGGGGCCGGGGCGAGCGGCAGGGTGCCGCTGGTCGGGGCGGCGGGCGCGGCCGTGGCGTTCTGGTACCCGACCTTCGTGCCGTCCGGCGAGACGGTGAATTCGTTCAGGTACACGTGGGTGTTCATGAAGTTCGCCACCCCGATGACCTTGTCGCCCACACCGGGCGCGCCGGCCGCCCACACGCCGCCCGTGCCGCTGTTCCCGATGGACGCGGCGACGACCATGCCGGCGTCCACGAGGTTGCTGGCTGCGACGGCGCTGGGGTACTCGGGCCAGGAGTTGAAGGCCGCGCCGATGCTCATGTTCAGGACGTCCATGCCGTCACTCAGCGCGCGTTCCATGGCGGCGATCATGACGTCGGTGTCGGTGCTGCCGGCGCAGCCGAACACGCGGTACACGCCCAGCGAGGCGTCGGGCGCCACGCCCTTGAGGGCGCCGTTCGCGGCGGCGATCCCGGCGACGTGTGTGCCGTGCCCGGCGCAGTCGTCCACGTCGTCCTGACCGGGCACCGGCACGTCATGGCCGGGGGTGGCGGCGTCGTACGCATCGCCCACGAAGTCGTAGCTGGCGATCACGCGGTTCTGGAAGGCCGGGTGCTGCAGGTCGAGCCCGGTGTCCATGATGGCGATCTTCACGCCCTTGCCTGTCAGCCCGAGTTCGTTCTGCGCGACGTCCGCGCCGGTCTGGGCGATCGCGGTGGTCATGTCGGGCGTGTCCGCGCTGCGGGCACCGTCGGGCATCGGGACACTCAGCACCGGGTAGATCGCCCGGACGCCGTCCAGGTCGCGGAGTTTCGCGACATCGGCCGGATCGACATGCACCGATATGCCGTTCCACAGCCGCTCGAACTCTAGGCGGTCTTGCAGCTTGATGCCGAGCGCCCTGGCCTGCGCGCGGAAGGCCTGGCGTTCCTGCGCGATCTGCGCGCGGTCGCCGCCCTTGCTGGTCGGCTTGCCGCTGAATTCCACGAACCAGTTGCGCGCCGTCTCGTTGTCGGCGGCGCTGGCCGTACCGAGGGCGTTCAGAGTCGATGGGGCCTGGGCCGTGACGGGCGCGCGCTGCGTTCCGCACGCGGCGAGCGTCAGTGACAGCAGGGCAAGGGCGGAGTGGCGGATCAGTCCGGTCGATTTCATGAAGGCCTCCTGCGACGGCACAACGGCTGACGACCGCCCGGGTGCGGCGTCATCATCCCCTGGGAAAAAGGTCTGAGATGTCGGGGTGTTGTTCACAGGAAGATAAGGATCGCGTGAAATGTGAAGTGTGATCCAGTCTTGAATTGGCTTTCAACGCGGGACGTCCGCCACGACCCTGCCCCTCCACGGTGTGTTCACGTGTCGCATGCCGAACTCGCTGTCAGAACAGCGGGATCGCTTCCAGCAGGGAGCGTTTCCACCGCTGGAGGTTGCTACGTCCGGACGGGACGTCCTGAAAATCAGGACGTGGGCCTGCTGGATTCGCCCTACCGGGTCCGGCCCGCGCCTACCACCAGCCGCGGCGCTTGAAGTACAGCGCGAGCAGCCCACCGATCAGCAGGAAACTCGCCCACGCCAGGGCATATCCGTACGGCCACGCCAGCTCCGGCATGTGCTGGAAGTTCATGCCCCACACTCCAGCCAGGAAGGTCAGTGGCAGGAACACCACGCTCACGGCCGTCAGGGTGCGCATCACCTCATTCATGCGCTGGCTCTGCAGGTTCAGGTGGAGGTCGAGCAGGCTGGTCAGGAAATCCCGCAGGCCGTCCAGCCGCCCCGCCGCGCGCGTGAACGAGTCCTGGGCGTCACGGTAGCGCACCAGATCCTGCGGCGTGCACTCGGCGTGCCGGGCGAGCAGCGCCGTCGCCTCGCGCGCGTCGGATGCCAGACGCCGGGCATGCGCGAGCAGGTGCTTGAGCGTGAACACCGCGGCCACCGGGTTTTCGCGGGCATTCAGGAACACGCGCTCCTCCAGTGCGTCCAGTCGGCTCTCCAGGCCGTCGGCGAGCGCGAAGAAGGTATCCGCCGTGTGGTCGAGCAGCTCGTACGTGACCTCGTGCGGCGTGTTCACCGCCTCGCGCCCGGCCAGCGTCCACACGGCGTCCAGCGCGCGGGTGCCGGCGCTGCTGATGGTCAGCACCGCGTCCCGGAACACGAAGACGCTGACCCGTTCCGTGAAGTCGTCCGGCGCGTCCGGGTGCACGAACGACCGCAGCGTGACGAACTCGTGTTCCGGGTACTGCTCCGCGCGGCTCCAGTGCCCGCGTTCCAGGGCGTCTTCCAGCGCCAGGCGGTTGAGGGGAAACGCGGCGCGCAGGGCCGCGAGGTCATCCGCACTGGGATCGTGCGCGTCCACCCACACGCCGTGGGTCTCGCCGGCCCACTCCACGGCCCGGCCGGTGTCGAGTCGTTTGGCGCGGATCATGCGCGCATCGTAGGGCGCGCCGGTCACGGCCGGATGGGACGTGACCTATCCTGAACGCCATGAACGCGTGGGCGTGGGTGATGCTGGGCGGCGCGGTGGGCGCGGCGGCGCGCTACGGCACCCAGCTGGCCCTGGCCCCGCTGGTGCTGCGCGCGGGTGTTCCGGTGGCGGTGCTGCTGATCAACGTCGTGGGCTCGTTCCTACTGGGCCTGACCGTCGCGCTGGTCGGGCGCGGCGCGTGGCCCGAAACGGCCCGGCTGGCCTTCGGCACCGGCGTGCTGGGGGCCTTCACGACCTTCTCGACCTTCAGCGTGGACCTGGCCGACCTGCTCGGCGCCGGGCGCAGCGGCGCGGCCACGCTGTACGCGCTGCTGAGCGTGCTGCTGGGCGTCCTGGCCGCGGTCCTGGGCCGCACGCTGGGAGCGCGCGTGTGACCCGGCGCCGCCGCAAGGCCGAGACCACGCGCCCCCCCGAGCATTTCCTGGAACTCGCGGAGGTGCTCGACTACGTCGCGGCCGTGATCGCGCGCGGGGTACCGGGCGCGGTGTGGGTGCGTGCCGAGATCGCCTCGCTGACGGACCGCCGGCACCTGTACCTGGACCTCGTACAGCTGGGCGACGACGGCGAGGTCGCCCGCTGCCGCGCGACCGTGTGGGCGCGGGAACGCTTCGAGCTGGAGGGCAAGTTCCGCCGCGCCACCGGCGGCGCGCTGGAGGCCGGTCTGAAGGTGCTGCTGTTCTGCACGCCGGAATTCCACGCCCAGTACGGCTTCTCGCTGCACATCCTGGACATCGCGCCGGAGTTCACGCTGGGCGACGTCGCCGCCCGCTTAAGCGCCCTGCGCGACACGCTGGTGCAGGAGGGCGTGTACGGCCTGAACCGCTCGCTGCCCGCCCCCGCCGACTACGCCCGCGTGGCCGTGATCTCGCCGCAGGAGGCCGCCGGCCTGGGCGACTTTCGCCGCGAGACGGACGCGCTGGAGGCGGCTGGAGTCATTCAGTTCACGTACCTGGAAGCGACCTTCCAGGGCCGGGCGGCGTCGGCCAGCGTGACGCAGGCGGTCGCGCTGGCCCGTGGGCTGCACGCCGAGGCGCCGCTGGACGCGCTGGTCGTGATCCGCGGGGGCGGCGCCGTGACGGACCTCGCGTGGCTGAACGACCTGGACATCGCCCGCGCCCTGGCGACCTTCCCGGCTCCGGTCATCACCGGCCTGGGCCACGCGCGGGACGACACCCTGCCGGACGAGGTCGCGTTCGCGCGCACCGACACGCCCAGCAAGGCCGCCGCGCTGATCGTGCGGACCGTGGCCGCCGCCGCCGCGCAGGCCAGCGCTGACGCCCGCACCATCCGCGCGGTCGGCGCGCAGACGTACGTGGACGCGCAGGCCCGCGCCGAGTGGGCCAGGGAGCGAGCGCGGAACGGCGCCGCCCGGCTGGTGGAGCGTCAGCGCGCCGACGTGGACGCCCTGATGCGGCAGGCGCTGGGCCTGACGCCCGAACGCACCCTGGCCCGCGGCTACGCCCTGGTGCGCGACCACGCCGGGCACCCGATCACACGCGCTGCGCAGGTCGGGCCGGGCCAGACCCTGACACTGGCCTTCGGGGACGGCGTGGTGAGCGTCCGCGAGGACAGCTGACCAGCGTCACGACCGCGTGAGCGTGCACGTCCCGGTGTCGCCCAGCACGCCGCGCAGCGTGTCCAGCCGCGCCGACCACTTCAGGCCCTGCGCCAGCGTCATGAGGGCGGCCGGCGGCCCCTGCGCGAGCAGGCCCTCGGCGCTGCGCCAGCCCGGCCCGGCCGGCGCGACCACGCACGCGGTGACGGTCGCGTCTGGCCGGGTGCCCAGCGCCTCGGAACCGTCCACCAGCGCCACCAGCGTCTCACCGGGGCCGGCGAGCACGCCCGAGACGCCGCTCACGCGGCCGTCGGCCACGTACTCCCAGTGTCCGTCGGCGGCCAGGCGCCCGCTGCCCGCCAGCCGGTACGTCCGCTCCAGCGCCACGCCGCCGCGGGTCGTGCCGGTCAGCGTGAAGGCCTCGCCGGCCCGGAAGGGCTCGCGGGGCGGCGTGTACGCGCACGCGCACAGCAGCGCCGCAAGCAGCAGCGGGCGGCCCCTCACTCCTCGCCGGTCGCCACGGGACGGGCCTCGTCGCTGATCCAGTCGCTCCACGAGCCGGCGTACAGCCGGTTGTCCGGTCCCAGCGGCACGCCCGCGAGTTCCCGCGCGAGCAGATTCGGCGTGGCGCTCACTCCGCTGCCGCAGTACGTGACGGTCGGGGCGCTTCCGGCGTCCAGGCGCGCGGCCTGTGCGTCCGCCCCGCGCCAGCGGCCGTGCTCGTCCAGCGCGCCGCCCCACTCGCGGTTCACGGCGCCCGGAATGTGCCCGGCCTTCGCGTCGATGGGTTCGACCTCGCCCCGGTAGCGGTTCCCGGCGCGCGAGTCGATCAGCAGCGTGCCCTGTGACCGCGCCTGCACATCGGCGGCGGTGGCGACCATCCCGGACTGCACGTCCGGCGTGAAGGTCGTCGGGGTGGGGGCCGGCTCGTCCGTGCTGAGCGCGCCGCCCGCCGCCGTCCACGCGGGCCAGCCGCCGTCCAGCACGCTGACCTGCGCGTGCCCCAGCCAGCGCAGCAGCCACCATGCCCGCGCCGCATAGAAGCCCTGCCCGGTGCTGGGATCGTCGTAGCACACGACCACGCTGTCGTTGCCGATGCCCACGCTGCCCAGCCACTCTGCCAGCGTCGCCGGATCGGGCAGGGGGTGGCGCCCGCCCGCGCCGCCCTCCTGCAACGGGCCGCTCAGATCCGTCTCCAGGTCGGCGTACACCGCGCCGGGAATGTGGCCGCTCAGGTACGCGATGCGCCCGACCAGCGGATCGGACAGCGCGTAGCGGCAGTCCAGCACCCGCACATTCGCATCGTTCACGTGGTCGCGCAGCCACTCGGCGGAGGTGAGGGGAGAAGAGGGCGTCGTCATGACCGGCAGGCTACACCCGGCGCGCAGGACAGGGGCATGGAGACCAAAACGAAAAACCCGCCCTTCGCGGACGGTGATGGGAAGAGAATAGCGTGGTATGCAGGATCTGTCAACTTGATCCAGAACGTCCGGAAAACGCCGTCTGGGACGGAGCGGAGGAAAGCGCAGGTGGCGGAGTGATGCATGGCCGCAGGGAGGGCGCACGCCCGGAACACGGCAATAAAAAAGCCGCCTCGTTTGGCGGTGTTGAATTCAAGATAGCGCGGTATGCAGCCCCCGTCAACTCCATCCATGTCATCCAGAAAGGCGTGGTCTGGACGATGGAAACGTCTGCCCGGCGGAACGTCTGCTGCATACCTGGACGCCGAGTGTGCCGCGCGCCGCCACGACCACGTCCCGATCCTGTAGAATCGTCTGTCTATGCCTGCGACCTCAGCGTGAGGGCAGGTTTCGGCGGTTCCCCCTGACGCCGGGGTGAGCCGACACCGCAAGGAGCGTCCCTATATGCACCCGGACTCCAGTCTTCCGGCCCACATGGCCTGGGTGTGCCTCCAGACTTCCGTCCGGGCGCACTATCTCCGACTCGCTCCGCTCGCTGCCCTGGCGGGCGTGGAGGATTTTCATGCATAAAGTCGCCATTGTCGGCCGACCCAACGTCGGCAAGTCCAGCCTGTTTAACCGCCTGATCGGCCGCCGCGACGCGGTCGTGGCCGACTTCCCCGGCGTGACCCGCGACGCCAAGGAAGGACTGATGCTGCACCACAACCACCGCATCACCCTGATCGACACCGGCGGGCTGTGGAGCGGGGACGAGTGGGAGCAGGCCATCCGCGAGAAGGCCGAGTGGGCCATGGAGGGCGCGCAGGCCGTGATGTTCGTCCTCGATCCGCGCGAGGGTCTGTCGGCCGCCGACTACGAGGTGGCCGAGTGGCTGCGCCGCCTGGGCAAGCCCGTGATCGTCGTGGCGAACAAGATCGACAGCCCCAAGCACGACGTGTATATGGCCGAACTGTGGGGCCTGGGCTTCGGTGACCCGGTGCCGGTCAGCGCGGAGCACGCGCGCGGCCTGGACGACCTGCTCGACCGCGTGATGGAGCACCTGCCCGAGGACGACGAGGACGTGCCGGAAGTCGCGCCGATCCGCATCTCGCTGATCGGGCGGCCGAACGTGGGCAAGTCCAGCCTGCTGAACGCGATCACGCAGTCTGACCGCGCCATCGTGGCGGACCAGCCCGGGACCACCCGCGACTCGCTGGACGTCGAGTGGGATTACGGCGGGCAGCGCTTCGTGCTGGTGGACACCGCGGGGATCCGCAAGAAGCCCGACACGGCCATCGAGGACTACGCCATCCAGCGCTCGCAGGCCGCGATTGCGCGCAGCGACCTGATCTGGCTGGTCGTGAACGCCACGGAACTCGGCGACCACGAGCTGAAGCTCGCCAACCTGGCGTACGACAGCGGCAAGCCCGTGATCGTGGTGGTGAACAAGTGGGACCTGGTGCCCGACGAGGATCTGAAGCGCACCGAGAAGGACCTGAACCAGAAGCTCCACCACATCTCTTACGCGCCGCGCGTGTACACCAGCGCGATCAACGACTACGGCATCCATGAGATGCTGGCCGAGGCCATGAAACTCCACGAGAAGTGGCAGGGCCGCGTGCCCACCAGCGAACTCAACCGCTGGCTGGAGGTGTGGCAGATGCGCCAAGCGGTGCCGAACTTCCACGGCAAGAAGCTGAAGATGTACTTCATGACGCAGGTGGAGACCGCGCCGCCGACGTTCGCGATCTTCTGCAACCGCGCCGACTTCGTCACGCGGGCCTACGAGGGCTTCCTTCAGAACCGCATCCGCGAGGATCTGGATCTGGCCGGCATTCCCGTGCGCCTGAAGTGGAAGGAGAAGGGGCCGTATAAGCGCGGCCAGAAGGGCGAGGACGCGGACGCCTGACGGTAACCGGCCGGCGGCGGGTCTCCACACGGGGCCCGCCGCTTCGTGTTGCTCGACGGGTGTCACAGCGGTGCTCCGTTCCGCCTCCGGGCCAAATGCCGCCCATCACCTCCACGGAGGCGGCTGTCTATGGCGGTCACTCGCTCTGCTCGCCCCACATCAGGTGAAGGGAAACCCTTCACCTGATGTGGTTACCGCTGTCAGTGCTCCGCGAGCACCTCTCCGGCGACCGTGAGGAAGGCGCGGACGACCGGGCTGCGGCCCTCGCCGCGGCTCCACACGGCGACGATCTCGATGATCGGTGCGTCCTCGACGGGCCGGTACACCACGCCGGGTAAGCTGAGGCGCGAGAAGAACTCGATAGGCAGAAAGACGCCGATGCCCGCCGCGACCAGCGACAGCAGGGTGGGCACCTCGATGGCCTCCTGCACGACGTGCGGCGTGAAGCCGGCGGCGGCGCACCAGCGCATGACCTGATCGAAGTACGTGGCGCGGATCTGGCGCGGGAAGAACACGAAGGGCTCACCGCGCAGGTCGCCGATCTTCAGCTTGCGGCGGCGCGCCAGGGGGTGCGCGGCGGGCAGCGCGGCCACCAGCGGCTGGCGCCACAGCGCGCGGGAATCCAGGCTGGGGTCGCGCACCGGGAGCAGCATCAGGCCCACGTCGATCTGCCCGCCACGCAGCGCGGCCTCCTGCTCCTGGGCGGTCAGTTCGCGCAGATCCACGCTGACGTTCGGGTACAGCTCGCGGAATCTGCGCACGATTTCCGGCAGGCCGCCGAAGGCCAGCCCGCTGACGAAGCCGATGGTCAGCCGCCCGACCTCGCCCCGCGCGGCGCGGCGGGCGCGTTCCACCGTCTGCCCGGCCAGGGCCAGCGTGGCGCGCGCGCCGACCAGAAACTCCTGCCCGGCCGGCGTGAGCTGCACCCGGCGCGTGGTCCGCAGCACCAGCGGCACGCCCACCTCGTCCTCGAGGTTGCGGATGGAGTTCGACAGGGCCTGCTGCACCACGAACACCCGCTCGGCGGCGCGGCCGAAGTGTTCTTCCTCGGCCAGCGCGACGAAGTGACGCAGGTGCCTGAGTTCGATCATGGGTGCGTCCACGGTAGCAGGGGCGGGGGAGCCGCGTAGGATGGCGGGCGTGCTCACCCGGAACGCCGCCCCGCCCGCCGTGACCCCGACCGTGCTGGCCGCGCTGGCCGTGGTGTACGTGGTGTGGGGCAGCACGTACTACGCCATCAAGGTCGCCATCGGCAGCCTGCCGCCGCTGGGCATGCTGGGCCTGCGCTTTCTGCTGGCGGGCGCGCTGCTGTACGGCGTACTGCGGGTGCGCGGCATGGCCGGCCCCACCCTGCGGCAGTGGGGACGCTGCGCCGTGATCGGCACCCTGCTGCTGGGCGGCGGCACCGGCTTCGTGACCCTGGCCGAGCGGGACGCGAGTTCCAGCGTGGCCGCCCTGATGATCGCGGTATCGCCGCTGTTCGCGGCGGTGTTCGCCACGCTGTGGGGCGAGAAGACTGGCCGGCGCGAGTGGCTGGGCATCGGTGTGGGCCTGCTGGGCATCGTGCTGCTGAACCTGGGTGAGCTGCGGGCCACCCCGGGCGCGGCCGTCCTGCTGGTGCTCGCGCCGCTGTGCTGGACCTTCGGCAGCCAGTGGTCGCGCCACCTGCCGCTGCCCGCCGGCCTGATGAACAGCGCCGCGCAGATGCTCACGGGCGGCGCGGTGCTGGCCGTCCTGAGCGCCGTCACGGGCGAGCACTGGCGCGTGCCCACGGCGGGCAGCGTGTGGGCGCTGGCGTATCTGGTGGTGATCGGGGGCGTGCTGGCGTACTCGGCGTACACGTACCTCGTGGCGCACGCGCGCCCGGCGCTGGCGACCAGTTACGCCTACGTGAACCCGGTCGTGGCGATCCTGCTGGGCGTGCTGGTCGGGGGCGAACACGTGGGGCCGCTGGGCTGGGCAGCGCTGGGCGTGATCGTGGCTGGAGTGGTGCTGGTCGCGTGGCCGGTGGGGACTCCGGCACCGGCCGGCCGCCCCCACTCCGGCGCGGCCGACTGACCACTAGACGTGGTGAATCGCATGAGGAGACCCTGTTGGAAGTGGGCAATGCCGGGGCCTAGACTGCTTGCATGACCACATCTCCGCCGAACAGGCCGCCCCGTGCCGGTATGAACGCCCAGGATCGGCAGCAGCTCAATGAGGTCGAGAAGAAGGAATGGCTCGACTCGCTGGCGTACGTCTTTGCCGACGCCGGGGACAACCGGGCGGCGGAGCTGCTGGAGGAACTCGACCACTACGCGTATTTCCACGGCGCGCCCATCACGTTCAAGCAGAACACGCCGTACATCAACACCATCGACGCCGACCAGCAGCCCGAGTACCCTGGCGACGCCGAGCTTGAGCGTAAGATCCGCAACATCATCCGCTGGAACGCCGTGGTCATGGTCATCAAGGCGAACAAGAAGTCCGACGGAATCGGCGGGCACCTGTCCACCTACGCCAGCGCGGCCGAGCTGCTGGAGGTGGGCTTCAACCACTTCTTCCGCGGCCACGGCGCCGGGCAGGACCGCGACCTGATCTTCTACCAGGGCCATGCCAGCCCCGGCGTGTACGCCCGCTCTTTCCTGGAGGGCCGTTTCGACGAGGCGCGCATGAACCGCTTCCGGCGCGAACTTCAGCCGGACGGCGCGGGCCTGTCCAGCTACCCGCACCCGTGGCTGATGCCCGACTACTGGGAATTCCCGACCGTCAGCATGGGCCTGGGGCCGATTCAGGCGATCTACCAGGCGCGGTTCATCAAGTACCTGGAAAACCGCGAGCTCAAGCCCAAGGGCGACGCCAAGGTCTGGGCCTTCCTGGGCGACGGGGAGATGGACGAGCCGCAGAGCATCGGCGCGATCCGATTTGCCGCGTACGAGAACCTCGACAACCTGATCTTCGTGCTGAACGCGAACCTCCAGCGCCTCGACGGTCCGGTGCGCGCCAACTCCAAGGTGATCCAGGAGTTCGAGGCGCTGTTCCGGGGTGCGGGCTGGAACGTCATCAAGGTCATCTGGGACAGCAAGTGGGACGAGCTGCTGTCGCGCGACTACAACGGCCTGATCGTCAAGCGCTTCGAGCTGCTGGTGGACGGCGAGTCCCAGCGCTACGCGGCCTTCGGCGGCAAGGAGCTGCGCGAGAAGTTCTTCAACACGCCGGAACTCCAGGCCCTGATCGAGGGCTGGAGCGACGCTGAGCTGGAACTGCTGAACCGCGGCGGCCACGACATCAACAAGATCTACGCCGCGTACGCCTCGGCCACGGCGCACAAGGGCAGCCCGACCATCATCATCCCGCGCACCATCAAGGGCTACGGGCTGGGCGAGAGCGCCCAGGCGCGCAACGTGGCCCACCAGGTGAAGAAGCTGGACTTCCATACCCTCAAGGATCTGCGCGACCTGCTGGACCTGCCCCTGACCGACGAGCAGGTCGAGCACATGGAGTACTACCACCCCGGCCCGGACAGCCCGGAGGTGAAGTACGCGCTGGAACGCCGCGCGGCGCTGGGCGGCACGATTCCTGCGCGCAAGGTGGACTACCCGCACCCCACCATTCCCAACGGCGAGTTCTACGAGGAGTTCGCCAAGGGCAGCGGCGACCGCGCGGTGAGCACCACCATGGCCGCCGTGCAGATCATCTCCAAGCTGCTGCGCGACAAGGAGATCGGCAAGTTCGTGGTGCCCATCGTGCCCGACGAGGCCCGCACCTTCGGCATGGACGCTCTGGTGCCGCGCATTGGCATCTACTCGCCGCGCGGGCAGACGTACACGCCGGTCGACTCGGGCTCGCTGATGGCCTACAAGGAAAGCGTGAACGGCCAGATGCTGGAAGAAGGCATCACCGAGGACGGCGCGATGGCGTCGTGGATCGCCGCCGGCACCGCGTACGCGCACCACGGCGTGCCGACCATCCCATTCTTCGTGCTGTACTCGATGTTCGGCATGCAGCGGGTGGGCGACCTCGTGTGGGCTGCCGCGGACCAGCGCGCGCGCGGCTTCATCCTGGGCGCGACCGCCGGGCGGACCACCCTGGCCGGCGAGGGCCTCCAGCACCAGGACGGCAACAGCCACCTGCAGGCCTACGTGGTGCCGAACCTCAAGACCTACGACCCGGCCTTTGCGTACGAACTGGCCGTGATCATCGAGAGCGGTATCCAGCGCATGTACGTGGACGGCATCGACGAGTTCTACTACGTCACCATCGACAACGAGAACGAGGTGCAGCCGTCCATGCCGGATGACGGCCGCAGCCACGAGGAAATCCGCGAGGGCATCGTGCGCGGCATGTACCGCTACCAGAAGAGCGGCAACGCCAAGGCGAAACTCCGCGCGCAGATCCTCGCCAGCGGCCCGGCCATGGGCGCGGCGATGGAGGCCGTGCAGAAGCTGGAGGCCTACGGCGTCGCCGCCGACGTGTGGAGCGTGACCAGCTACAAGGAACTCCACCAGGACGCCCTGCTGACCCAGCGGCACAACATGCTGCACCCCACGGACGAGCCCCGCGTGGCATACGTGGCCCAGCAGCTCTCCAGGGACAACGCCCCCGGCGTGCTGATCAGCGTGAGCGACTACATGAAGCTCGGCGCAGACGGCCTGAACGGTCACCTCGACCGCAAGCTGTGGACGCTCGGCACCGACGGCTTCGGCCGCTCGGAAGCCCGCGAGGAACTCCGCGACTTCTTCGAGGTCGACACTAAGCACGTCGTCCTCGCCACCCTGTACGCCCTCCAGCGCGACGGCAAGATCAAGGGTGACGTGGTCGCGGCGGCCATTGCCGACCTGGGCATCGACCCGGAACGCGACGCGCCCGTCCTGCGCTGACGCGCAGATGTCAACATGTCGGACGGTTTACCCGCCGAACAGATCAACCCAGCGTCTAGACAGTCAGACTCTTAGACCGTCAGACCGTCTCCGAAGGAGAACCACATGGCCACGGAACTGAAACTGCCCGACGTGGGCGACAACATCGAGCAGGGAACGGTCGTGACCGTGCTCGTGAAACCCGGCGACACCGTCAAGGCGGGCGACCCGATCATCGAGATCGAGACGGACAAGGCGGTCGTGGAAGTCCCGGCCGAATCCGGCGGCACGGTGGACGCCGTGAGCGTGAAGGTGGGTGACACCGTGAAGGTCGGCGGCGTGATCGCCACCCTGACGGGTGGCGAGGGCGGCGGTGCCAGCGCGCCGGCCGCCGCGTCCGGCCCCGTGGACGACGCGGACGTGGGCACCAGCAAGGCCGTCGCGCAGCAGCAGCAGGACGCCCAGAAAGCGCAGGCCCAGGCTGCGCCCGCCGCCAGCCCGGCTCCGGCCGCCAGCGCGCCCGCGAGCAGCGGCGCGCAGATCACCCTGCCGGACGTAGGCGACAACATCGAGCAGGGCACCGTCGTGACCGTGCTGGTTGGCGTTGGCGACACCGTCAGCGAGGGCCAGCCCGTCATCGAGATCGAGACGGACAAGGCTGTCGTGGAGGTGCCGTCGAACGCGGGCGGCACTGTGCAGAGCGTGGCCGTGAAGGTGGGCGACACCGTGAAGGTCGGCGGCGTGATCGCCACCCTGGGCGGGGGCAGCGCGCCCGCTCCGGCGGCCCCGGCCGCGCCCGCTCCGGCCCAGGCGCCCGCGCCGGCAGCCCCGAGTAGCGCGGCTCCGGCGGCGACGCCCGACACCGCGCCCACCCAGGCCCCCGGTGCCCAGCGCCCCTACGACACCCAGACCTTCGACGGCCGCACGGTGGTGCCCGCCGCGCCGAGCGTCCGCCGCCTGGCCCGCGAGATCGGCGTGGACATCCACACGGTGCACGGCACCGGCATCGCCGGCCGGATCTCCGAGGAGGACGTGCGCCGCACCGGCGGCACCCCGACCGTGGCCCCGACCACGGCGGCGCCCGCGGCCGGTCAGGCCGCTGCTGCACCGGCGGTCGCTGCCGCGCCGCTGCCGAACTTCGAGAAGTGGGGCGCCGTCACCCGCGAGGACATGAGCGGCATCCGCAAGGCGACCGTGCGCTCCATGACCGCCAGCACGCTCATTCCGATGGTCACGCACTTCGACAAGGCCGACGTGACCCAGATGGAGGAGGTGCGCAGGCGCTTCGGCGCCCGCGTGGAGAAGGCCGGCGGCAAGCTGACCATGACGCACATCCTGATGAAGGTCGTGGCGAACGCCCTGCGCAAGTTCCCCAAATTCGGCGCGAGCCTCGATCTGGACGCGCAGCAGGTCATCTTCAAGGACTACGTGAACATCGGCGTGGCCGTGGACACGCCCGTGGGCCTGCTGGTGCCGGTCGTCAAGGACGCCGACCGCAAGAGCATCACGGAACTCGTGCTCGACCTGTCCGAGCTGGCCGCCCGGGCCCGCGACCGCAAGCTCAAGCCCGACGAGATGCAGGGCGCGACCTTCACGATCTCGAACCTGGGCGGCATCGGCGGGCACGCCTTCACGCCCATCGTGAACGCGCCGGAAGTCGCCATCCTGGGCGTGTCGCGCGGCGGCATGGAACCCGTGTGGAACAAGGACAAGGGCGAGTTTGAGCCGCGTAACATGTTGCCCCTGAGCCTCACCTACGACCACCGCCTGATCGACGGCGCCGACGCCGCAAGGTTCGTGCGCTTCATCTGCGAGAGCCTGGAAGATCCGTTCCTGATCTCGCTGTAAGAGCCGAGAGGAGAGAAACCCCCGTCCACGTGGCGGGGGTTGTGGCTTGGGTTCGTTCAGGGCAAGAGAAGCCGTGGAGTCCACTGCTCCGTGCCGCTCGTCCCTACGCGCTTCTCGGGGTGTTCTAGGCCGTCGCAGGCGGGTGTGACGTTTGTGGGCGCGGCCAACGGCCACACGCTGGCGACGGCGCGTCCGGCGATGTCGGCGGTGCTCACCGGACCGAACACGCGGCTGTCGAGGCTGCCGCCGGGGCTGCGGTTGTCGCCCATCACGAAGTACGTTCCGGCGGGCACGGTGACGGGCAGGGTGTTGGCAAGGTCGCTGGCCGTGTCGTGGCAGGCCGCGTCCCAGTACGCGGTGGTGCGGGGTTCGTTCAGTGGGCGGCCGTTCACGGTGACGGTGCCGCGCGTGACCTGCACGGTGTCGCCGGGCAGACCGACGATGCGCTTGACGAGGTACGGGCGGTATGCCCACGGGAGGCTGAGGCCGCGGTACGCGTGCGTCCATTCCTGGGTGGCGGTGCGGGGTGGTTTGAACACTACGATGTCGCCCCGGTGGTAGGTGCCCACGCCCAGGGTGTGCGCCCAGCCCTCGAGTTTCGGGACGAGGAGTTCCTCGCCGTGGTGCAGGCCAGGCAGCATGCTGACGCCATCGACGCGCACGGCGGTCGCTCCGAACTGCGTGAACAGCAGCGCGAACGCCAGCGGGGACAGCCACTCGCGCCACACGCGGGTCAAGCGGCTCGTCGTTTGGGTGGTGGTCATGGCTGCGCCAGATGCTGGGTGGGCGAAGTGGGATGGGTGCCCTGGATGGCGTAGGCGGCCCCGCCCAGTAGCCCGGCTGCCAGCAACCAGCGCAGCGCCAGCCCCAGCGTGTGAGTGCGCGCAAAGCGCACGGCGGCCGGGATTGCCGGGCCAGCTTGGCGCAGAGCGGCAGCCCAGGCGTCAGCCTCGGTGAGACCGTTCAGGCGGGCGTCTAGCATGGTCTGGTACAAGTTCCCGTGTAGTTCTGCCCGTACGTGCCGGGCGGCGGTGGGGGGCAGGAGCAGCGTCACGCGGCGCAGGTAACGCTGCACTTTGGGTGGTGGGGGTGTCACCACAGACTCCGTAGGGCCATGTCGAAGGAGCGGTACGAGTCGCGTTTCCGGGACAGTTCCGCGCGGCCCGCATCGGTCAGGGTGTACGTGCGAACCGGGGGACCACCGCGGGCTGGGGTCATCTCGGCAGCATGCAGAAACCCGGCCTTCTCCAGGCGGTGCAGGGCCGGGTACAGGCTGCCGGCGTTCAGGGTGATGCTGCCGTCCGTGAGCACACTGACGCGTTTGGCGATGTCCTGGCCGTAACCGCCCTCGCGTTCCAGGACGCTCAGGAGGATCAGGTCGAGATTGCCCTTGAACAGGTTGGGATCCATTGCTATCAGCATCTGATATCAGAATGTGAGCATGATGGGATGGCGGCAGGTAACTGCATCGGCGGGTGCGCCGTCCAGCGTCGGCGGGGTTCTCTGCTGACCAGATGGCGGATGTCTGCGCGCCGCGTCGCCGCTACCGTGATGCTGGTGGCATCATGCAGAAGATTCTCAGCCTGTACGCCCGCAACTACGACACGGATCGTCTGGTTCGAGACGAGGTGGTGTCCGGCTCTGAGTGGGTGCTCGCCGGCGAAGGCGTCGCTACGCGCAAGTGGGACGGCACGAGCTGCCTCGTTCGGGACGGTGAGCTGTGGAGACGCTACGACGCGAAGAACGGGCGCATGCCTCCCGCCGGGTTCGAAGCGGCGCAGGAGCCAGATCCGGTCACTGGGCATCACCCCGGCTGGGTGCCCGTCGGGGACGGCCCAGGCGATACCTTTCACCGAGAGGCCTGGGCCAGTGCGGGTGCGGCGCTGCCGGACGGGACGTACGAACTGATCGGCCCGAAAGTGCAGGGCAATCCGGAAGGCGTCCAGGCCCACCAGCTCGTTCGTCACGGCGCAGAGCGACTGAACGATGTCCCGCGCGACTTCGCCAGCCTGCGTGCCTACCTGGAAGCGAGGCCAGACATGGAGGGCATCGTGTGGCACCATCCGGACGGCCGAATGGTGAAACTCAAACGCAGGGACTTCTTCGGCAGCACCCGGCGCTGATGCCGGACAGGGCGGCCCCGCTGCTTACAATTCATCCATGAACCAGGATCTCCGGACCCTCTACCCCTGGGTGAAGTTCTCGCGCGAGCGGCTGTTCGCGTGGGCCGAGGCGCTGCCGGACGGCGTGTACACCCAGGACCACCCGGACTTCGCATACGGCAGCCTGCGGAACGTGCAGGCGCACATCGCCGGCTGTTACCTCGTGTGGGTGGGGCGGCGTGGGCTGAACGACACTCCACATCTGGACTCGGCGGCGATCCCGGACGTGGCCGCCATGCGCGAGGTCTTCGCGGGCGTGGACGCGGTGATGGAGCGCGCTTTCGGCGCCTTCACCACCCCGGACGAGGAGTTCGACCTGCCCCTGGGGAACGAGGTGCTGCGGGTCACGCAGCGGTGGCTGGTCATGCATCCCATCACGCACGAGTTCCATCACAAGGGCCAGATGCTCACGATGGGCCGTGTCCTGGGCCACCCCTACCCGGCCGGACCTGACACGGACCTGGGCGCGCCGGGCGACGTGACTACTTCCCGTTCCGGGTGAGCCGCCACAGCGTCACGCCGTTGGCGACCATCAGCAGCACGCACAGGATCGCCATGGGCCACTGCTGCTTCTGAACGAAGCGGATGGTCAGGATGCCCCAGCCGCAGACGAGGGCCGTGACCAGCCAGATGCGCCACGCGGGGGCGTTCAAGTCGGGAACCTCATGCGCCCAGCGTAGCGGCTCCGGGCCCGCACGACCGTGATGCTCACTTGCCCACGCTGGAGGCCAGGGCGAGCTTCACGGCCGCCTCGGCGTTCAGGGTGCCGCTGCCGCAGGTGTGGGTCGGCACGGGGTCGCACTGGCGGTTCGGGAAGGGCGTGGCGCTGCGCGTCAGGTACGAGCGCAGCAGCGCGGGGCTGAGCTTCGGGCGCACGCTCAGCAGCAGGCTGGCCACGCCCGTCACGTGCGGCGCGGCGAAGCTGGTGCCGTTGGGCGTGCGCTCCCCGCCGGGCCCGCTGACGCTGCTGGCGACGATGCCGTGGCCGCGTTCCCCGCCGGGCGCGGCGAGGGTGACGGTGCTGCCCCAGTTCGCGTAGTCGGGCCGCGCGCCCTGGGCGGACACGCTGGTGACGGTCACGACGTTGCGGCAGCCGGCGGGCGAGTAGCCGCGCGCGTCCGTGCCGTCGTTGGCGGCGCCGGCCACGACCAGGGCGCCGCGGGCGGTCACGGTGTCGATGGCCGCCTGGATGCGCGCGTCGCAGCCGGTCAGCGGAATGAAGTCCGCGTACAGGCTGAGGTTCAGCAGCCGCGCCGGGTTCGGGTTGGCGGGCACGCCGGGGACGCTGAGGCCGACCGCCCACTTCATGGCGTCCACGAGGTCCTGCGGGGCGATCATGCCGTCGGTGCCGGCCACGCGGACGTGCACGATCTTCGCCTGCGGGTTGACGCCGACCATGCCCTGGCCGTCGCGGCCGGCGGCGATGACGTTTGCCACGACCTCCGCGTGGTACGCGAACGGCCCGAGGCCGGTGGCGTCGGCGTCGCGGCCGTCGCCATCGCCGGAGCGGGCGGGGTCGCTCACGAAGTCGTAGCCGTTCACCACGCGCCCCGCCAGTTCCGGCGACGCCACGTACCCGGTGTCCAGCACCGCCACCGTCACCGGACCGCCGGGCGCTTTCTCCCACGCCTGCGGCAGCCGGATCACCGGCAGAGGCCACTGCCGGGCATACAGCGGATCGCTGGGCACCGATGGTGCGGAGGTCGTGGCCGGCGTGGGCGAGACGGGCTGGAGTTCCGGCGTGGCCGGGGTGGGCGCCACAGGCGCAATTTCCGGCCGCGCCGGGGCCGCCAGGGCGGGCGGCAGCGCGGGAATCGGCACGAGCTTGATGGCGTGTGTGGCCGCCGGGAGGGCCGTGCCCAGCAGCACGCCGGCCAGCAGCAGGGCGCGCGGAAGCCGGCGCCGCGTGGGGGAGAGCGGATCCATCGCCCCGCAGTCTGCCGCGCCCGCCTGACGGAGCTCTGAGGGGCGCTTGCGGATACCATCACGTCATGACCGCTTCCCTTCCCGCGCCGCGAGTGGTCGTGCTGACCGGTGCGTCCAGCGGCATCGGCCGGGCGACCGCGCGGGAACTCGCGGCGCGCGGGCACACGCTGGTGCTGGCCGCGCGCCGGGCCGCCGAACTGGACGCCCTGGCCCGCGACCTCGATCCCGGCGGCACGCGCGTGCTGGCCGTGCCGACCGACGTGACGCAGGGCGCCTCCCGCCGCGCGCTGATCGAGGCCGCCACCGCGCGCTTCGGGCACATCGACGTGCTGGTCAACAACGCCGGGATCACGGTGGAGCGCGGGTGGTGGTGGGACGACCCCGATCCGCTGCGGGTGCTGCGCGTGAATCTCGACGCGCCCATCGAACTCACGCGGCTGGTGCTGCCGGCCATGCGGGCCCGGCGCGCGGGGCATATCGTGAACATCGCGTCCGTGGCCGGGCTGGTCGCCACCAACGGGATGTACTCCGCGAGCAAGTTCGGTCTGCGCGGCTTCTCGCTGGCGCTGAGGCGCGAATTGCTCGGCACGGGGGTGCATGTCAGCGTGGTCTCGCCGGGCTTCGTGAAGAGCGAGATGACCGCCAGCGCCGGCCTGCCCATGCCCGGGCCAGACGTGGTGGCGCGCGCCGTGGCCGACGTGCTGGAGCGCCCGCGGCGCGAGGTGATCGTCCCGCGGGGGTACCGGGCCGCCGTGTGGTTCGACCGCCACGTCCCGGCGCTGAGCGACCGGCTCGTCCGGTATGGGCTGATCCGCCGGCGGTACCGGCACGCCAAGAAGACCTGAACGCGGGCGGGTCATGTGGTCGCTGGACGCTCCGTACACTGGAGGAGTGATTCCCGCCAAAGCCGCGTTCCGCGCCCTGCTGCCCGTGCTGGAACGTGGTGTGAGCGCGCTCGACCGCGCCGCCAGCGCGTTCCTGCAACCCCGCCGGGCCCGCGGCAAGCTGCTGCTCCAGCCGTACGTGGGCTGGGGCACGCCCGGCAGCGTGGAGGTGTCGGGCCGCGTGCTGCTGCCGCGCACCATGCGCCCCCCGCAGACCGGCGATCCCCGACTGCGCAACGTCCGCAATGCGCTGCGCCGCCTGTTCTCCCGCGAGGTCGGCGGCATCGGCGTGACCGGCACGCTGGGCGACGTCCAGGCCCGGGCGGTCAGTGACTTCGACGGCTACTTCACGCTGACCTTCACGCCCCGGGCCCCGCTGAGTCCCGGGTGGCACGAGGCGGCCCTGTGCCTGGACGGCCGCCAGGGCACCACGACGGCTCGCGTGCAGGTCGTCGCCGAGGCGCGCTTCGGGATTATCAGCGACCTGGACGACACGGTCATCCAGTCGGACGTGACCAGCGTGCCGCGCATGCTGCTGACGGTCCTGACCGGCAACGCCCGCACCCGCTCGCCGTTTCCCGGTGTGAGCGCCCTGTACCGCGCCCTGACGCACAGCGAGCAGGAACGCAACCCGATCTTCTACGTGTCCAGCAGTCCGTGGAATTTTTTCGATCTGCTGCTGCACTTCCTGAGTTACCGGCACATCCCGCTGGGGCCGCTGTTCCTGCGCAACTGGGGTGTGGACCTGCTCGCCGGGCACGGCAGCTACAAGCACACCGTGATCGAGCGCCTGCTGACCCGCTTTCCGCACCTGCCCTTCGTGCTGATCGGCGACAGCGGCGAGAAGGACCCGGAGATCTACGCGGAGGTCGTGCGCCGCTGGCCGCAGCGCATCCTGGGCGTGTACATCCGCGACGTGACCGCCGGGCACCGCGACCAGGGCATCATGGCCCTGCGCGACGAGGTGCGCCGCGCCGGCGTGGACCTCGTGCTGGCCGGTGACAGCCTGAACGCCGCCAGCCACGCCATGAGCCTGGGCCTGATCACCCCGGACGGCTACCGCGGCGTGCTGGAGAGCGTCACCCGCCCCGCGTAGGCTCAGACCACAGGAATGGGCCGGGAGTGTGCACTGCACTCCCGGCCCGTTCGTTCAGCTGCGGCTCCTCAGCCCTCGCCGCCGCCGTTCCCGCTGCGGCGACCGCGGCGCCGGCGCCGGCGCTTGCCGCCCTCATCGCCCGTGCCCGCTGCGCCCTGCGGCGCGGGGCTGGCCGCCTGGGCGCGCGGAGCCGCACTGGCCGGCGCCTGATTCCCGGAGCGGGCCGCGCCGCGCTCTTGCGCTCCACGGTCGTTGCCGCCGCGGGAGTAGCCCCGGCCGCGCTCCACGCCGGGCCGGTCCGGGCGGCCACCTCCCTGACGGCCGCCGCCCTGGGGTTCCTCGGGCGGCATGTTGTCCAGCGTCCAGTCGCCGAAGTACATGCGCTGCACCGTGATGTTCACGGGGCGCAGGTGCTCGTTGCGGGGGCGTTCCAGCGTGACCACGCGCCGCGCGCCGCGCCCGCCGCCAGGACGGCTGCTGCCGCCTTCCATCGACACGCCGCCGAAGGTGCGTGGGCGGCTGCTCTGGGCCTGGGCCGAGCCGCCGCGCCCGCCCTGCTGGCCGCGCTCCCGCGTGCCCTGCCGGGCCGGTGCCAGGGCGCTGCGGGCCGGTTCCGGGTCGTCCAGCGTGAACTTGCGCGGCTCGCTGACCGGCACGGTCTCCAGGCGCTTCTGCTTTTCCTGCTCGCGGTCCTCACGGCGGCGGGCGCGGACTTTCACGGGTGAATCCATACTGGTCTCCTGCGGCATGACCCCGGCTCTGTAGTCTGGGTCGGTCGGATCGGCCAGCGTCAGGTCGATCTGACGGGCCAGCGGTTTGACGGCCTGGATGGTGACATTCACGCCGTCGCCCAGGCGGTAGCTGCGGCCTTTACTCCGGCCACGCAGGATCTGCGCGTCTTCCAGGTACACGTAGTAGTCATCGTCCAGATGCGAGATGTGCAGCTTGCCTTCCACGCCATTTTCCAGCGCCACGTACAGCCCCGAGGCGGTCACGCCGCTCACGGTGCCGGGGAAGGACTCGCCGGTGTGCTCCTGCGCCCACTTGCACTGGTAGTACTTGGTCAGGTCGCGCTCGGCCTCGGCGGCGGTGCGCTCGCGGGCGCTGGTGTGGTCGGCCATGCCGGGAAGCTGGGCCCGCAACTCGGCCACCGCCCGGCTGCCGGCGCGCAGTTCCCCGCCCAGCACGCCGCGCAGCACGCGGTGCACCAGCAGGTCCGGGTAACGGCGGATGGGCGACGTGAAGTGCAGGTACTCCCCGAAGGCCAGCCCGAAGTGCCCCAGGTTCTCGGCGGCGTACTTCGCCTGCTGCATGCTCCGGAGCAGCAGCGTGTTCACGACGCTCTCGCGGTTCGTGCCGCGCACCTGCTTGAGCACCGCCTGGTACGCCTGCGGGGTGGGTTCCCCGCCCGGGAACGAGAAGCCCAGGCGCCCGATAGCGTTGGTGACGTCCTGGAAGCGTTGCAGCGTGGGTTCCTCGTGGATGCGGAACAGCGCGGGGACGCTGCGCTCGATCAGCTCGCGCGCCACGACCTTGTTCGCCAGCAGCATCAGGTCCTCGATCATGCCGCGCGCCGTCTCCTCGCGGATCGGGATGAGTTCCATCCTGCCGTCCGGGCCGACGTCCACCTTCACCTCGCGCAGCTTGAAGTCCAGCGACCCCTCACGCAGGCGCTTCTGGCGCAGCTTGGTGGTGATCTTGAGGAGCAGGTGCAGGTCGCCCTCGAGCATGCGCGCGTGCTCGGGCAGCGTGGCGGTCGCCTCCGAGTACGCCTGCACCTCGTCGTAGGTCAGCCTGGCCTTGGAGTTGATCACGCTGGGCGCGAGCTGCACCTTCAGGATCTCGCCCTCGGCCGACAGTTCCACCAGGGCCGTCATGGTCAGGCGGTCCTCGTTCGGCACCAGGCTGCACACGCCGTTACTCAGGTGCTCGGGCAGCATGGGCAGCACGCGGCCCGGCAGGTACACGCTGGTCGCGCGGGCGTACGCTTCCTCGTCCAGCGGCGTGCCGGCCTGCACGTAGTGGCTCACGTCCGCGATGTGCACGCCCACCACGAAATTGCCCTCCGGCGTGGGCTGGATGTGGATCGCGTCGTCGAAGTCCTTCGCGTCGCGGCCGTCCACCGTGAAGATGTTGAAGCTCCGCAGGTCCAGGCGGCCCACCAGGGCTTCCTCGGGTATCTGGGCGGGAATGGCGTTCGCCTGCGCCTCGACCTCGGGCGGGAACGCGCCGCGCAGGCCGAACTTCACGATCACGGCCTCGGTCTCGGTGACCGGGTCGTCCTCGGCGCCCAGCACGCGCACGACCTGCCCGAAGACCTCGTCCTCGCCGGTCGATTCCGGCCAGTACAGCTCGGTGACCACGCGCGCGCCGGCCTCCAGACCCTCCAGGCCCTCGGGCAGCACCAGGATGCGGTGCCGGGCGCGGTGGTCGTCGGGCTTCAGGATGGGGTGCCCGTGGTGGAATTCCAGCGTGCCGACGAGTTGCGTGTACGCGCGCTGCACGATCCGGACCACGCTGGCGCGCGGGGAGCCGTCACCCTTCTGGCCGCGGCGCGGCCCGCCCCGGTTGCCGGTGTCGCCGCGGCCCTCCATGCGCACGAGCACGATGTCGCCGTTCCACGCTTCCAGGGTCTGCTCGGCGGGGATGTAGAAGTCGTCCCCGCCGGAATCCGGCACCACGAAGCCGAAGCCCGCCGCCGACGCCTGGAAGCGGCCACGCACCAGGCTCATCGCCTCGGGCAGACCGTAGGTCTTCTTGCGGGTGCGGATCACCTGACCGTCCTCGGTCAGCTCGTCCAGCATGCGTTCCAGGTCGCGCCAGTCGCCGATGCGGTCGAGCATCTGCCGCGTGAAGGTGCGCTCCAGGTCGCGGACGTGCAGCGGACGGCCCAGCTTGCGCAGCTGCGCCAGCACCAGATCCCGCGCCGGATCGCTGTCCGGGGTGGACTCCGGCTCGGCCGGGGCCTCCGGGCTCGCCGCGCGGGCGGAACGGCCCTTGCGCTTGGCGGGGACCGGCGGCGCGGACTCCTCGCCGTCGTCGCCGGCCATGTCCACCAGCGGGCGCACATGCGCGTGGGCCACCACCTGCGCCGCTCCGGTGTCGGGCT
Organism: Deinococcus metalli; assembly: GCF_014201805.1. NCBI lineage: Bacteria > Thermotogati > Deinococcota > Deinococci > Deinococcales > Deinococcaceae > Deinococcus > Deinococcus metalli. The sequence continues at coordinate 27,056 of NZ_JACHFK010000016.1, forward strand.
CGGCGTGCACGGCCTCCACGCCGCCCAGCACCTCGGTCAGCGGGGCGTCCGGCAGCGCGCGTTTGCCGCGGCCTCCACGGCGCTTGGGCACCTCCAGGATCAGCGGCTCGGCGGGCGCCTCGGGCGTGACGACCGGCTCGGCGGTCACCACCGGCGCGGCGTCCGGCGTGACGGTGGCGGCCTTCCTCCGGCCGCGGCGTACCGGCACGACCGGGGCTTCGACCGGCGCGGCGTCCTCCGGCTCGGCTGGGGGGGTAACCGGCTGGGCCGCACGCGCTCCCCGGCCCCGGCGGGCGGGTGTGGCCGGGGTCAGCTCGGGCGCGGGCTCCGCCGTCACGGCGGTGTCGACGGTGGGGGCGACCTCGGTGACGTCGGCGGCGCGGGCGTCGTCGGGCACCTCCGGCTCCGGGGCCGTCTTCTTCGGGCGGCCCCGGCGGGCCACCGGTGCGGGTGCGACCGGCGCGGCCGCGTCCGCCGCCGCGGGCAGGGCGGCGGGGACGTCAGGCGTGGCGGCCTTCTTGCGGGTGGTGCGGGCGGGCCGGGCCGGCGCGGCCACGGTGGGCGCGGTTTCGGTGGCGCTCACGTCGGCCGGGGCGCTGACTTCCACGGGCACGGTCTTCTTGCGGGCGGGCGCCTTCGCCTTCGCGGGCGCTGTGGGGGTGGGTGCGGCGACCGGCGTCTGTGTGGCCCGGGGCCGCGCGCTCGACTTGGATTTGGCTGTCTTGGTGGACGGGGTGCGGGGCGACGTGGCCTCCGGCACCGTGTCCTGTTTTTTCTTAGGCATCAACGCACCTGGTCGTTCAGGACGCGCCCGTGAGGCTGGGCCTCGATTGGCACGCGGTCACCGGCTGTACGGGCCTGCTCGGCCGACGGGCACGGGGTGCCGCACGCATCCCCCTCACGGGAACTGGATGTTCGCTTCCTCGGGTCGCGCCCTGATTGCGGAGCCCTGTCGGGCCATCCGGGGCGCCGTCCTGTACCCGGCAGCACGGTCAGCATAACACGCGCACCTGACCGCACCGTGACGCCCGCTCCACGGCCACGCGCGCCTCCGCCAATCCTGCGGCATGGTTGGCGGCTTCGCGCTGGAGTATGGGCACCCGCAGACCACGGGCACCGCTGCTGGCCCGGCACTACGCAGCCGAGGACGTGCCCGGCGCCCTGCCCTTCTCCTCGACGTCTGGGCGGCGTCAGGGAAGCGTGATATGGCCGCTGAGCGGCGCGTGGTCGCTCAGGCGGGCGGCGCGGTCCACCGAGACCGCTCCCGGCGCCACGCCGGACGCGAGGAGGTAATCGATCCGCCAGCCCACGTCGTTGTCGTACGCGCCGCCGCGGTTACTCCACCACGTGTACTCGGCCCGTTCGCCCAGATGCGCGCGGTGCGTGTCCACCAGCCCCGCGTCCAGATGCGCGCTCATCCACTCGCGCTCCTGCGGCAGAAAGCCCGAGTTCTTGCGGTTGCCGCGCCAGTTCTTCAGGTCGATCTCGCGGTGCGCGATGTTGTAGTCGCCGCCCAGGACCACCGGCCGCCCCTGCGCGACCAGCGCGGAGACCCACGCGTGATAGTCGCCCAGCATCCGCTCCTTGAAGGTCTGACGCTCCTCGCCGCTGCTGCCGCTCGGCAGGTACACGCTCACGAAGCGCACGCCGCCCACCACCGCGCTGATCACGCGGCCCTCGGCGTCCATCTCGTCGTGCAGCATGCCCGCCTGCACGTCTTCCAGCTCGCGGCGGGCCAGGATCGCCACGCCGCTGTACCCCGCCCGGTGCGCCGGGAACCACGCGCTGTGGTAGCCCAGGTGCGCCAGGGCTTCCGGGTGCGGATCGGCCCGGACCTCCTGCAACAGCAGCACGTCCGGCGCTTCGCGCTCCACCCAGTCGGCGAGGCCCCGGCGCAGGGCGCTGCGGATGCCGTTCACGTTCAGGGTCGTGACCTTCAGCGAAGCAGACGTCATGGCTTCAGAGCATATCGGAACGGCCGCTCCAGCTTTTTTTTGTACCGGGTGCGTTGTTCAAGACACGTTCAGCCAAACCAAAACCCGGAGCTTCACGAAGAGCGTACCTTGACCTCACCATGGCAGACATCAAGTTCCTGAACGAATCCGACGGCGCGGAGTTCCGCATGACCCACCCGAAGGCTGAGCGTGTCCTGAAGGACATCGACCAGTGGGCGCAGGACAACGACTTCGACCACGTCGCCTTCTGGCGCGATCCCGAGGACGAGCACAAGCTGTGGGTGCAGCTCGGTGAGGACCGGTTGAACTACTGGATTCACGACTCGACCTTCACTGAAGGCAAGCACGAGACCGTCGAGATGCAGATGGACTACGCCCGTGGTGCCGCGCGCCGCAGCGCCGCCGGGTACGGTAAGTTCGACAAGTAGCGTTCTGTAGTGGGCCGGGCCGTGGGGGCGACCTCGCGGCCCACTTCTCATGCCCGGACCCGCCGCCCGATGAGGTCCAGACCACTCCACCCCCGATAGACTGGCCGGGAGACGTGTCCTGGACAGTTTTCACGTCGTCAGGGGAGAAAAAGGTGAGCCGCGCCAACTGACCTGCCAACCAGACTCACGGTTATGTCGGGTACTCGACATCCACTGTCCAGGAAGTCAGAAATCTGTTCATGAGTCATTCATAGGCTTCCCATGTGATCGCGTCCGGCTCGTGCTGGACGGAAGGAAGCTTCATGAAAAAGATTCTGCCCGTGTTCGCTGCCCTGTCCATCCCGATGATCCTCGCCTCCTGCGGCACCGCGTTCACCCCCGCTGCCACCGCCAGCAAGGGGCCGCTCGTGTCCCTGCGGTTGAATATGGGCCTGGGTGCCCAGGGCCTCCCCACCGGCGGCTTTGCAGTTGCCGGCGCTCACCTGAAGGTCAAGGTGGCCGACAGCGCCGGCCAGCCCGTGACCTTCACGGACGGCGTGTACGCTCCCGCCGGCAACGGCGACGCCTTCCTGACCCTGAACGCTGCCAACAACTTCGGCGCCACGGTCCTGCTGCCCAAGGGCCAGTACACCTTCGAGACCATCAGCAAGGACGGCCCGGACGAGCAGAACACCACCGGCACCCTGCTGGCCTACTCCAAGACCGCACTGACCACCGTGGACGCCAGCACGCCCAACGTCCGCCTGAGCGTGCACGCGGTCATGGACGCCCTGAACTCCGACCTGACCTTTGCGCTGCCCACCGAGGACGTGTACACCAACGACACCCTCGATCTGCGCCTGCACGTCCGCACCAGCGGCGTGGACGGCACGTCCTTCACCGTGCCCACCAGCGACTTCAGCGTCGGCAACTACAGCGCCACGAATGGCACCCTGAACACCAGCACGGCCAGCAAACTCGGCGTGAGCGTCCTTGCCACCGGCCTGAGCAGCGACCCCAGCGTGACCGTCAGCGTGCCCGTGACCGGCTGGGTGCGCGACGGCGACGCAGAAACGGCGTCGGTGCAGACGCAGACCGTGACCTTCACCCACAAGGTGATCAGCGGCGTGGTGACCATCGACGTGATGCCGCCCAGCGCCACCGTGGCGCCCCTGAAGGCGAACCTGAACGCGAACGTGACGGTGATGGGCACGGCCGGGGATGACCGTGCGGTGACGGAAGCGCGCCTGTACGACGGCACGACGCTGGTGGCGAGCACGGACGCCAGCGAGCAGGGCGAGGCGGTCTCGACCCTGAGCTTCCCCGACGGTGAAGGGAACTGGACGGCCCAGTGGACGCCCATGACTGCCGGCGACCACACGCTGACGCTGATTGTGAATGACGCGGCGGGCAACGAGACGCGGGTGGACCAGTCGGTGACGGTGGCGGCGCAGGTCATCGGGCCGGAAGTGGTGTTCAACTCGGCAACGAGTGGCACGCACTACACCCTGCAGCCGGGCGAGACCAAGACGTTTCGCAGCGCGCCGAGCCTGAACATCGACGGGTACAACGGGTACTACGCGGTCGTCCAGCAGTACATCTTTGACGCGGGCTGGTGGGACGATAGCAACTCCGACTGCTACTCCGGCACGACCTTCGAGTTCAGCGCGGTCGATGCGGCCACGGGCCAGCCGGTGAGTGTAAATCAACAGTACGCGAGTTGCTATGTCGGCGAGCACTACAGCCGGTACTACGGCTCGCCGTCGGGGGATGCCCAGGCAGAGCGCCCGATGATCTTCACGGTGAAGAACGTGTCGAACGTGCCTCGTGACGTCGTCACTTACCTGTATGAAGTCATGTATTGATGACGTTGGCTGGTATGTAGGGCCAGAAATTACCGCCTATTAAACAACTGCGCTCCTCGTGGGCATTGGGAGCGCAGTTGTTGCTTATGTGCCCACGATATGAATTTTGGGCTGCCGCATTTTAATGAGGCGGCATTTAAGTATTTAAGTATGACCGAAAATGAGAAAAACCCCGCGTTCCTAGGGTAAAACGTCAGAAAGCTGTCCAGATGAACTTCCTAGACTCTTGACACAGACAAGTCCGCTCCATGTTGGACGAAGGAAGGCCCATGAAATCCATTCCAGTTCTCGCCGCCCTCTCGCTTCCCCTCCTGCTCGCCGCGTGTGGGCAGAACGCCGCCCCCACGGCCGCCGCGTCCAGCGGCAGCACCACGGCGCTCACCCTCCGCGCGCCCTTCGCCGGCATCAAAGCGCAGGGTGTGCCCTCGGACGGCAGCGGCGCCAGCACGGTCACGACCATCCGCGTGAAGGTCCGGGACGCCAACGGCCAGCTGGTGCACTTCGACGGCCAGAACGTCTTCCGGGCAGACGGTGCCCAGGACGTCGTGACCCTCACGAGCGCCGCGCCCAGCGCCACGGTGCTGCTGCCCAAGGGCACCTATTCCTTCGAGAGCGCCGGCACCTCGGCGGGCGGCACGTTCCTTGCCTACGGGATGAACGCCGGCGTGGACCTCAGCGCCCCCGTGAACAGCGCGGTCGTCCTGGGCGTGCATGCCCTGGCGGACCAGACCACCACCACCTTTGCCGACAAGATGGGCTGGACGGCCGTCGTGACCCAGGACATCCTGGACGTGCGCCTGAACGTGCTGAACGTGGATGGCACGCTGGTGCCCAGCAGTGACTACGACGCGCCCACGTACCAGATCGTGGACGCAAACGGCCAGCCCGTGAGTGGCGAGGCCACCGTGCTGGGCGGCAGCAAGCTGGGTGCCCGCGTGCAGGCCATCGGCACCACTGCCACCACGGACCTGTACGTCAAGGCCACCACGCAGGCGTGGCAGGCCACGGGTCCGGACACCGCCGCCAAGTCCGTCTTCACCAAGACCTTCCGGATCGCCTTCGCCAAGACCGGCCTGGCCGTCGACATGCAGGCGCCCAAGGTCAGCTTTGGCGGGACGGGGGCATCTGTGACTGCCGGGCAGGCGATCACGCTGAGTGGCACGGCCAGCGACGACTCCGGCAATGTGGCCAGCATCCGCGTGTACAACGGTATCGAACTGATCGGCAGCACCGATTCCACCGAGTTCGGCACGAACGGCGTGGGCGAGGTCAGCTTTGCCAGCGGCGCGTGGACGCTGAACTGGACCCCCAGCCGCAGCGGCACGCCCGACATCACCGTGGTTGCCGCCGACAAGGCTGGAAACGAGGGCCGGCCGGTGGTGCTGAAGTTCGGCAAGACCTTCCGTGCTGCAGGTATCTGGTCGAGCGTCGCCGTGAAGCAGGACGGCACGGTCGCGGCGTGGGGCGATTCTGGCAATGGTGAAAGCAACGTTCCTGCTGGTCTGAACAGTGTCGTTAGCGTGGCCAACAGCTGGTATCACGAACTGGCCCTCAAGAGCGACGGGACCGTGGTGGGGTGGGGTGCGAACTGGTCTGGCCAGACGAACGTGCCCGCCGGCCTGAACAACGTGATCGCCGTTGCGACCGGCTACTCCCACAGCCTGGCCCTGAAGAGCGACGGCACTGTGGTCCAGTGGGGCGACATGGATCCTGTACCGGCCGGGTTGGATCATGTGGTGTCGATCGCTGCCCACTACTACAGCAGCCTGGCCCTGAAGAGCGACGGCACCGTGGTGCAGTGGGGCTGGAACATCTGCGCTCCCGTCCCTGACGGCCTGAGCAATGTCGTGGCCATCGCTGCCAGCGAATGCAGCGCCCTTGCGCTGAAGAGTGACGGCACGGTGGTGGCGTGGGGTGGGAATGGCTACGGTCAGGACACTATTCCGGCGGGCCTGAACAATGTGGTCGCCATTGCTTCAGGGTATGGCCACAACCTGGCCCTGAAGAGCGACGGGACCGTGGTGGGGTGGGGTGCGAACTGGTCTGGCCAGACGGACGTGCCCGCCAACCTGAACAACGTGGTCGCTATCTCAGGGGGCTATGAGCACAGCCTGGCCCTGAAGAGCGACGGTTCCATCGTGGGCTGGGGCAGCAACGGTAACGGCCAGCTCAACATCCCCGCCGGCCCCTACCGCCTGCCCTGAGCGCGGGCCGGTCCGCTGCGCCGACGTCCTTTCCACAGACCCCTGGAGTTTCCATGCGCCATGCCCACCTTGCCCTGACTGCCGCCACCCTGGCCCTGACCCTCGCGGCCTGCGGTCACTCCACCACGCCCTCTCCGTCGGCCAGCGCCGACTTCGTGACCCTGAGCCTGCGGGCGCCCTTTGCGCCCGTTACCTCCCAGGGTCTGCCCGGCGCAGACGGCCGCAGCCCCGTCGATCACCTGAAGGTGAAGGTGTACGACGCCCAGCAGAAGGCGGTGACGTTCGACGGCCAGAACGTGTACCAGCAGGGGGGTCCGCAGGCGTTCCTGACCCTCGATGCCGCGCACCCCAGCGCCACGGCGCTGCTGCCCAAGGGCACGTACTCCTTCGAGAACGTCGGTACGGCCGGTGCGGGCGGCACCTTTCTCGCGTATGGCCGCAACGACGATCAGGACCTGAGTGCCGACAGCCCCAGCGTGACCCTCGACCTGCACGCCCTGATCGATCCGGACACGCTGGCCCTGAACACGTACCTGCCGGTCAAGTACGCCTTCACGCAGGACGTGCTCGACCTGCGCCTGCAGGCCCGGACGCCGGTGGCCGGCGAAGCCAGCCTGCCCGTGCCGACGAACGATTACGAAGTCACGTACGCGGCGTCGCTGGCCGAAGTCCTGGGCAGCAGTCCGCTGGGCGCGCGGGTGAAGGTGCTCGGTCAGACAGGCGCCGCGACCATCGACACGACCGCCACGGTGAGCGGCTGGATGGCCGACGGCGCCGAGACGGCCAGCTGGCGCAGCGTGCCGGTCACCGCGCACGTGGCCCTGGGCAGCAGCTCCATCGGCGCGGATGTGGGGGCGCCGACGGCCAGCGTCGACGTGCCGGCGGGTGCTACGGCCGGACTCGCCGGAGTCCTGACCGGCGCAGCCAGTGACGCCGAGACCGGTATCGCCGCGGTACGCGTATTCGACGGGTCCACCCTGATCGGCAGCACCGACAGCGCCGACGGCGTGTCCGCAGTGACCTTCGCGCTGGACGGCGAGCTGAGCACCAGCGACCACTGGACCCTGTCCTGGACGCCGAGCACGGCTGGCCCGCACGACCTGACGGTGGTCGTGGAGGACATGCGCGGCAACGAAACCTGGAAGCAGCAGACCGTCACGGTCGGCCAGTTCGACTGACCCTCCGCCCAGGCCGTCTTTCCCGCGTCCTTCCCTGACCTGTCCCAGAGGCTAGCCATGACCCACAGATCCGCGTTCCTCCTGACCCTGACCTTCGCCCTCGCGGCCTGCTCGCAGGCCCCGCAGGCGCCCCATGCTGCGGCCACGCCGGCCGCGTCCAGCCTCACGGCCGTCACCCTGAGCGTGCCCCTGCGCGGCGCGCTGACCCGCCAGGGCCTGCCGACCGCCGACAGCGGTGCCAGCCTCGTTGACACCCTGAAGGTGAAGATCAAGGACGCCAGCGGCACGCCCGTGACCTTCGACGGCCAGAACGTGTACCAGGCCGGCGGCGCGCAGGACAGCATCCTGCTGACCAAGGCGTCCAGCAGCGTGCAGGTGCTGCTGCCCGTTGGCACGTACACCTTCGAGACGGCCGGCACGGCCAGCACGGGAGAATTCCTCGCGTACGGCCTGAGTGCCCCGCAGGCGGTGACGCGCGACAGCCAGAGCGTTGATCTGGCGCTGCACACGCTGCTCGATCCGTCGGCCGTGAAGGTGGCGTTCGCCGCGAGCAGCATCCAGCCGGGCGACGCACTGGACGCCCGCGTGACCGTTCTCACCCATGACCTCGGTGGCGTGCGCGTGAACGTGCCCACCGGCGACTACAGCGTGTCGTACCGCGCCGAGGGGGGCAGCGTCGTGGCCCAGAGCAAACTGGGGGCCCGCGTGCAGAACGCCACGGCCGCCCCCGGCGGCCTCGGTGTGGTGGCCGACGTGCAGGGCTGGGTGGCCACGGGACCGGACACGGCCGCCCTGGACACCGTCACCGTGGGTGATAGCGTGCCCGTTGCCACCACCCTGACGGCCGGCCTGTACGAGGAGAACGATCCCGCCATCCAGTACACGGGTGCGTGGACGCGCAACGACAACCATCCGCCCTCGCACGGCGGCACGGACGAGTACACGTCCACCTCCGGCGACAGCGTGCTGTTTGCGTTCCAGGGTACTGGCCTGTCGGTCTATGTGAACCGGTATCCCGGTGCGGGCGTGTACGCCATCTACCTGGACGGCGAGTACGTGACCGACTTCAACGCCTACAACAGCGTGGAGGCGGCGCAGTCCGAGATGTACCGCCTGGATACCCTCGATCCGGCCGTGTCCCATACCGTGAAGCTGGTGTGCGTGTCGCCGAACTGCGTGCTCGACTACGTGGAAGTCCGCTGATGCGCCGCCACGTGATCCTGGCCGGGGCGCTGCTGGCGCTGGGCGGCATGGCCGGCGCGCACCCTGTCGAGGTCGGTGCCAGCGTGGGCCTGCCCCGTGCGGACATCGTGCCCGTGGACCTGAGCGTGACCTCGCCGCTGCTCAATGCCGGCGACGCGACGGTGTGGGGCCGTGCGGACGTCACCTTCGGGCTGGGCACCACCCTGACGCCCGCGTTCGGTGCGTCGCTGATCGCGCAGCCGGCCGAGCGCTACGGCGCGTTCCGGCCCTTCGTCGGGGCGGGCGCCACCACCATCTCCTCGACCTCGGGTCTGGAACTGCGTCCGGTCGTGCTGGCCGGCCTGCAGACCCGCTTTGACCGCCTTGGCGTGCGCCTCGACGGCGCCATGATCTTCACGGACTACGGCCCGCGCGTGAACGCCGCGCTGGGCCTGACCTACCGCTTCGACCTCGGAGGCTCCAAATGAACCGGCTCCCCCTCACCTTCGTGCTGCTGGGCGGCCTGCTCGCCTCCTGCGGCGGCACCGGCTCCGGCAGCGTGAGCATCATCGGCGTGGACCCCAGGGGTGAACTGACGGTGGACGTGAGCGGCCTGCCGTCGGGCGCCGCCGCCGACGTCACAGTGCAGAGCAAGTTCGGCAGCGTGGACCTGACCGGCGGCCAGGTGCTCCGGGACCTGCCACTGGGCACGTACTCGGTCAGCGCGCGGACCGTCATGGCCGACGGCGCGCCGTACCTGGCCGTGGTCACGCCCGAGCAGACCACCTTCACCGAGAAGACGCTCCGCGCCACCGTGAAGGTGCAGTACGACCTGCCCCTCGTCGGCGCGCTGACGCTGAACGTCGCCGGCGTGCCGGCCGGTCAGAGCACCATGCTGCACCTGAATGGCCCGGACGGCTTCACCAAGACCCTGCCCGGCGTGGCCACCCAGACGCTGGAGGACCTCGCTCCCGGCACCTACACCCTGACGGCCGACGCGATCCGCGACCAGGACTTCACATACCCGGCCGCCATCCAGCCCACGACCATCACGGTGCAGCGTGGGCGCACCGCCGTGGGCAACGTCAGCTTCGCCCGCGACCCGCGCTACGGCAACCTGGGCCTGCGCGTGCTGGGCCTGCCGGACGGCGTGACCGGCGTGGTCACCGCCCAGATGGCCGGCGGCGCGCCGCGCACCCGCAGCGGCTCCGGCCTCCTGACGGACCTGCCGGTCGGCACCTACGCCCTGACGCCCGCCGACGCCCACACCAGCGGCCTGACATACCGCGCGCCCGGCAGCTCGGTCGCCGTGCCGTCCGCCTCGACCGCCTTCGCGGACGTCACGTACGCGCCCATCACCGGCCGCCTGCGCGTTGTGGTGAACAGCCCCGTGCCGGTGCCCGCCGGCGTGGTCAGCGTGACCGGCACGGCCCAGGCCAGCGTGGGCGTGACCGCCACCACCACCCTCGACGACCTCGTGCCCGGCGACTACGCCGTGCAGGCCGCGACCTTCCAGGCGGGCGGCTGGACGTACGTGTCCACCGTCACGCCCGGGACGGCCAGTGTGGTGGCCGGGAACACGGCCGGCGCGACCGTCACGTACCTGCCGCTGGTCACGCAGCCGGGGCTGAAGCGCGACTTCACCCCGCCGGCCCTGACCCTGGACGGCCTGGACGGCGACGTGCTGTACGGCACCGCCAGCGACGCCGAAGGCAGCGTGACGGTGCAGGTCTATGTGGGCACTGAGCACCTGGGCGACGTGACTCCGGTGAACGGTCAGTGGAGCCTGACGTGGCCCGCCAGCCAGAGCGGCGCCACCGATGTGACCGTGATCGCCACCGACGCCAGCGGCAACAGCAGCCGCGTGACCGGCACCTTCGGCCGCTGAATCTGCCTTGCGCGGGCCGCCGGACGTGTTGGTCCGGCGGCCCGCGTCAGTGCCGGTCGACTGTCACGACCCGCAGGTGCAGCGTGTCCTGCACGGGAAAGTGTGCTGTGGTCGCTGTGAAGGCCAGCCCGTACGACTGTGTCAGTGCCCGCGCATCCGCTGCGGTGACCGTCACCGGGAGGCGGATGTCCAGGAAGGCGTCCGCTGCGTCCACTTCACTCGTCGGCTCCACCTGGCCCAGCGCGCGCCACGTTGCATGCAGGTGCTCGGGTCCGTGGGCCGCCACGACCAGCCGTCCACCCGGCCGCAGCACCCGCCACGCCTCGGCCAGCGCGGCGTCTGGCTGGCCCACGTGAGCCAGCGTCCGCACCATCACCACCACGTCGAAATTCGCATCCGGGAAGGGGAGGGCGTGCGCACCGGCATGGCGCACGCCCTCGCCGCCTGCTGGATCGAGCCCCTCCAAGCGCCCCGTGTGTCCCCGCGCCCGCAGCAGCCGGAGCAGACGCCCATCCCCCGCACCCACGTCCAGGACGTCCAGCGTAGGGGAGAGCTTCAGCGCGTCCAGCAGCGGCCCCTCCGGCCACGGCTGACCGCACAGGCGGGAGAGGAGGGCGTCACGACGGGCGAGGATCATGTGGCCTCGGCCAGGGAGCGGACATAATGCACGGACCCAACCTACACGCTGCCTGTGACAAGTAAAAACCGCCCCCTGAGGAGCGGTCTGTGGCTTGATGCCCGGCTTACGCTTCCGGCGCGACCATCCTCGTTTTCAGGAAGTTGGTCATGACGGCCCCGCGCTTGTAGTAGGGGTTGTCCATGATCTTCACGTACAGGGAAATGGTGGTCTTCGGCCCCTGGATCACGGTCTCTTCCAGCGCGCGTTTCATGCGGGCGATGGCCTTGTCGCGGCTGTCGTGCCACACGATCAGCTTGCCGATCAGCGAGTCGTAGTGCGGTGGAATCGAGTACCCGCTGTAGGTGTGGGTGTCCACCCGCACGCCGGGCCCGCCCGCAAAGTGCACGTCGTCGATCTTGCCGGCAGCCGGCCGGAAGTCCTTGTCGGGGTCCTCGGCGTTGATGCGGCACTCGATGGCGTGTCCGCGCAGCACGACGTCCTCCTGCTGGAGGTTCAGGCCCTCGCCGGCGGCGATCTCGATCTGCATCCGCACCAGGTCGAGGCTGCTAATCATCTCCGACACGCAGTGCTCGACCTGAATCCGGGTATTCATCTCCATGAAGTAGTAGTTCCCCTCACGGTCGAGGATGAATTCCAGCGTGCCCGCCCCGGCGTAGTTCACGTGCTTGGCGAGGCGCACGCCAGCCGCCAGGATCTCCTGACGCAGCGATTCGGGCAGGGTGCTGGGCGCTTCCTCGATGAGTTTCTGGTTGCGGCGCTGGATCGAGCAGTCGCGCTCCCCGATGTGGATGACGTGCCCCAGGCCGTCGCCCATGACCTGCACTTCCACGTGCCGGAACTCTTCCAGGAACTTTTCCATGATCAGGGCCGGGTCGCCGAAGTACAGCTTGGCTTCCTCCTGCGCCTGCGCGAAGCCCTTGGCGAGTTCGTCCTGCGTGCGGATGACCTTCTGGCCGCGTCCGCCGCCGCCGGCGCTGGCCTTGAGCAGCACCGGGTAGCCGATCTGCTTGGCCGCCAGCAGGGCGGCGCTGGTGTCCGCGAGCACGCCGGTGCCGGGCACGGTGGGCACCTGGCTCTGCGCGGCGATGTCGCGCCCGCCGGCCTTGGAGCCCAGCGCGCGCATGCTCTCGGGCGTGGGGCCGATGAAGACGATGCCGTGCTCGCGGCACATCTCCGCGAAGTCCGGGTTCTCGGCCATGAAACCGTAGCCGGGGTGGATCGCCTCCGCGCCGGTCATCAGGGCGGCGGCCAGGATGTTCTGGATGTTCAGGTACGACTGGTTGGAGGCCGGCGGCCCCACGCACACCGACTCGTCTGCGAGCAGCACCGGCAGGCTCTTCTCGTCGGCGGTGGAGTACACCACGACGGTCTTGATGCCCATCTCGCGCGCGGTGCGGATGACGCGCAGGGCGATCTCGCCACGGTTGGCGATCAGGATCTTCTTGAACATGGACTTGCCTCCGGCAAGGGTCTGAAGTCGAACGTCCCGAACGTCTGAACACACACCTCTGGTTGACGTTCAGACGCCCTGACCCCCAGACCTCATTCGATGATGAACAGCGTTTGGCCGTACTCGACGGGTTCGGCGTTCTTCACCAGAATCTCGCGCACCACGCCGCCCGTTTCGGCCTCGATCTCATTCATGAGCTTCATGGCCTCGATGATGCACAGCACCTGCCCGGCGCTGACGGTGTCGCCGACCTTCACATACGCGGGCGCGTCGGGGCTGCTGGCACTGTAGAAGGTGCCAACGATGGGCGCCTTGACCGGCGTGCCCTTGCTGGCCGCCGGGGCGCTGGTCGGGGCGGCCGCGGCCTCGGTGGCGGTGGGGGCCGGACCTGCGGTGGTCGCGGGCGCGCTGGCCGGGGCGTCCGCGAGCTGCGGGGCCGGGGCGCTGGGCGCTGCGAAGGGCGCGGGGCCGCTGGCCGCGGGCGCGGCGAGGGCCGCCTGCGGGCCGCGTTTGAGCTGCAGGTCGAAGCTGCCGGTACGCAGGGCGAATTCGCGGACGTCGGCGTTGGTCAGGGCAGCGAGGATCTGTTTGAGGTCGTCTGGGTTCATGGCCCCTCCTGGGGTGGCGGCTCGGGACGCGCCGGACTGAGACTGTGGTGCTGCGCTCCATCATGCCGTGCGCGGCGCCGGGCGGGGTGTCACCGCACGCTGGACTGCACCGAGTCTACCGTCCGCTCTGGGCACGCGAACGCCGCCCCGGGCGGGTGCCGGGGCGGCGGGCATGGCACGCGTTTACGCGCGGCTGAGGTACTGGCCGGTGCGGGTGTCGACCTTCACGCTGGTCTCCTGTTCCACGAACAGGGGCACCTGCACGACCGCGCCGGTTTCCAGGGTGGCGGGCTTGGTGCCGCCCGAGACCGTGTCGCCGCGCACGCCGGGGTCGGTCTGCACGATCTTCAGGATCACCTGGTTGGGCAGGGTGATGCTCAGGGCCTTGTCACCGTACATGGCGACTTCGACCTCGGTGTTTTCCTTCATGTACTTCGCGGCGTCGCTGACCAGGGCCGGGCCCAGGTGTACCTGCTCGAAGGTGTCCATGTCCATGAACACGAAGTCCTCGCCGTCCTTGTAGAGGTACTGCATCTTCTTGCCCTCGACGTAGATGTCCTGCAACTTCTCGCCGGAGTTGAAGGTGCGGTCGACGATGGCGCCGGATTCCATGTTGCGGAACTTCGTGACGACCTTCGCGCCGCCGCGTCCCATCTTCAGGTGAGAGTAGTCCAGGCATTCCCACAGCCCGCCGTCCATCTCGACTTTCGTACCGTTGCGCAGTTCAGTCACGCTGATCATGATGTGCTCCTTTGTTCCGTCCGGGCGCGCTCGCCTGCCCACAGCAGCGCGGAGCAGGGGCGCGGCCCGACACCGCGCAGGAGTCTAGCAGACGCCCGGCCGGGTCTTCCACCCACCGCGCGCGGTTTGCTATGATGCTGCGGTTGCACGTCCGCCCCCGCCCCCGGAGACACGCCCGGCGCGCGGCGAGAGCAGGGCGGCGAAGAATCGCAAGGAGACACTGAACATGGAACTGAACGCAACGCCCCGCACCAGCCGGCAGAAGCTGGCCGAAGGCCTGATCCCCGCCGTCGCCTACAACAAGGACAAGAACGTCTCCTTCGCGCTCGACCGCAAGGCCTTTGACCGCGCCTTCCGTCAGCAGAGCACCACCGGCCTGTTCGACATCGCCCTGGAGGGCGGCGAGACCTTCCCGGCACTGGTCAAGACCGTCCAGATGGACAAGCGCAAGCGCACGCCCATCCACGTGGACTTCTACATGGTCACGTACGGCGAGCCCATCGAGGTGTCTGTGCCGGTGCACACCCAGGGCAAGAGCCAGGGCGAGATCCAGGGCGGTCTGGTGGACGTCGTGGTGCACAACCTGAACGTGATCGCGCCGGGGCCCCGCCGCATTCCGCAGGAACTCGTCGTGGACGTCACCAAGCTGAACATCGGTGACCACGTCACGGCCGCCGATGTCAAGCTGCCCGAAGGCGTGAAGCTCGCCGCCGACGCCGATCTGGTCGTGATCAGCGTGCTGCCGCCGCGCATGACCGCCGAGGAAGCCGCCGCCGAGACGCAGGCTGCCCAGGTGGCCGGCATGGTCGCCGCCGGCGAGATTTCCGAGGAAGCCGCCGAGGCCGTCCTGGAAGGCGACGCCAGCCTGGACGAGGTCAAGGCCGACGCCACCGAGGACAGCGCCGAGTCCGACGAGTCCAAGGACAGCTGAGTCCAGCCCACACGCGCGGGCCGTTCCCACCCGGGGGCGGCCCGTTCGCTATGGTCCGCGCAGGCACGCCGCCCGTTCCGGTTGCGGCCGTTTCGCGCACACCGTCGCTGCCGCAATGAACGCCGGAATGTCATTGCCCACCCGTGCGAGCAGCGCCTGGAAATCCGGCACCATCGTCGCGTAGGCGGCCACCGCGCCCAGAGTCGCGTTGTTCACGCCGCGCGCGAAGAAGTCGTCGTAGCCCGCGTAGCCGCCCCAGTTCGCCTTCAGGGCCGCGTACCGGCTGTTCAGCGCCGTCAGGATGGCGGCCTTGCGTGGGCGCATCTCGGCCTCCGGCAGCGTCTGGGCGTACAGCGCCTCCAGCTCGTGCCGGGCGTCCAGCAGCAGCGTCTGGAAGCCGGCGGCGCGCTCCTGGGCCAGCGTGTCCTGCCCGCGCAGCTCCGGCGTGCCGTGCGCGGCCAGCCAGCGGCGCGTGCCCTCCTCCTCGATGGTGGTGGCGTACGACTCGTTGAAGACGGTGTCGCCCGGCACGTACAGGCTGGGGTGCGACAGCTCATGGATCACGGTGCGGATCAGCGTGGCGTCCGGGTACAGCAGCATGGTGGAGAGCAGCGGGTCCTTGAGGTACCCCAGCGTCGAGTACGCGCTGACGCCGCCCACGTTCACGTCGCGCCCGGCCGCGCGGCGCTGCTGCGCGTAGGCCTGCGCGCCCGCCTCCGAGAAGTAGCCGCGGTAGCCCACGCAGCCCGCGATGGGAAAGCACGACGTGTCGAGCGCCGTGCTGAACTCCGGCGCCGAGAACACGTTCCACACCACGTAGGGTCGGCCCACGTCCACGTACTTCAGGAAACTGCCGTGGTCCGGCAGGCCCAGGCCGCCCGCGCTGGTCGGCGCGACCGCGTAGGCGCGCACGTCCGCCGCGAGCTGGAGCTTGCGCCGCACCCCCGTGGGCGTGGCCGGGTCTGCCAGCACGTCCGCAACCGGGCGCGCCCGGCGCAGCAGGTCGAGCTGCCCGCCCGCCGCCTGCCACAGATACCCGACCTCGCCGCAGCCGGCCAGGAGCACCGTCAGGGTGGCGACGCCGGCCAGGGCCGCCCATGTTCGAAAACGCATACGTCCAATCCTAGGCGGCCCGGCGTGGTGGTAGCGTGAAGGCCACTGCTTCTTTCCCCCATGTGCGTGTTCCGAGGTGCCCATGACCCATGCAGACGTTCCGGCGGACTACACCCACGACCTGCTGGTGATCGGCTCCGGGCCGGGCGGACAGCGAGCGGCGATCCAGGCCGCCAAGCTGGGCAAGAAAGTGGCGGTGATCGAGCGCAAGACCGTGGTGGGCGGCGTGTGCATCAACACCGGCACCATTCCCTCCAAGACCTTCCGCGAGGCGATCATGCACCTCAGTGGGTACAACGAGCGCGGGCTGTACGGCGCGTCGTACATGGTCAAGGAAGACCTGGGCATGGACGACCTGCTGCACCGCACGACCAGCGTGATCACGCACGAACTGGACGTGATCCGCTCGCAGCTGCACCGCAACCGCGTGGAGGTGATCGCCGCCGAGGCGAGCTTCACGGGGCCGCACACCCTGCGCCTGCGCGACGTGCGCGCCGGTAAGGGCGGCGAGACGTGGCGCGAGGTCTCGGCCCGGCACATCGTCGTGGCGGTGGGCACGCGGGCAGCGCGCGATCCCAAGATTCCCTTCGACGGCAAGCGCATCCTGATCAGCGACGACATCCTCGATCTGAGCACGTTGCCGCGCACGGTCACGGTGATCGGCGGCGGCGTGATCGGCTGCGAGTACGCCAGCATGTTCGCCGCGCTGGGCGTGCGCGTCACGCTGATCGACAAGCGGCCGCGGCTGCTGGAGTTCATCGACCACGAGATCACGGACATCCTGACGTACCAACTGCGCCAGAACCGCATGACGCTGCGCCTGGGCGAGGGCGTGCGCGACGTGACCGCGCTGCCCGGCGCGGACGGCCGCACCGGCAGCGTGAAGGTCACGCTCGCCAGCGGCAAGGAGATCACCACCGACATGGTGCTGTATTCCATCGGCCGGGTCGGCGCGACCGACCGCCTGAACCTGGAGGCGGCGGGCCTGAGCGCCGACGGGCGCGGTCGCATCGAGGTCAACGAGCACTACCAGACCTCGCAGCCGCACATCTACGCGGTGGGCGACGTGATCGGCTTTCCCAGTCTGGCGTCGGTCAGCATGGAGCAGGGCCGGCTGGCCGCATGCCACGCCTACGACATCCCTACCCAGAGCGTGCCGGAACTGTTCCCGTACGGCATCTACACCATTCCCGAGATCAGCACGGTCGGCAAGTCCGAGGAAGAACTGACCCAGGCGGGCGTGCCCTACGAGATCGGCAAGGCCCAGTACCGCGAGATCGCGCGCGGCCAGATCATCGGGGACGAGCAGGGCACCCTGAAGCTGATCTTCCACCTGGAGACGCGCGTGCTGCTGGGCGTGCACATCATCGGCAGCGGCGCCAGCGAACTCATCCACATCGGTCAGGCGGTGATGTCCTTCGGCGGCACCGTGGACTACTTCGTGAACACGGTCTTCAATTACCCCACCCTGGCCGAGTGCTACAAGACCGCCGCCTTCGACGGCATCAACCGCCTGGGCAGCGTGCCGGTGCTGGAACCTAAACTGGAGCCCGCCCCGGAAGTGGGCGTGGTGATCCCGGCGGACTGAGCGCTGAGAACAGGAAAGCGCCCTCCCGCACGATGGGGAGGGCGCCTTGATCGTGCGCGCGGTCAGTCGCCGGCCGGCACCCCGCGCAGGCTAAAGGCCTGCGGCGCGCGGCGAATCCCCGTCAGCCGGGCGCGGGGCTGCACCTGGGGCGCGCGGCGGCGTTCGAAGAGGTAGAACGCGGCGGGCACCACGTAGAAGGTCATCAGGGCGCTGACGCTGATGCCGCCGACGATCACGATGGACAGGCTGCGCCCGAACTCGCTGCCGCTCCCGGTGTTCAGCAGCAGCGGAATGCTGATCACCAGCACCGTCAGGGTGGTCATCACGATGGGGCGGAAGCGCAGGCGCGAGGCCTCGATCAGGGCGTCACGCAGCGGCAGCACGCGCATCTGCTCGACCACGAACTCCAGGTACAGGATGGCGTTCTTGGCGCTCAGCCCGATCAGAAGCAGGAAGCCCAGTACCCCGAAGATGTCCAGCGTGCTGCCGCTCAGGAACATCATCCAGTACGCGCCGGCCACCGCGAAGGGCACGGGCAGCAGCAGGTACAGCGGGTAGCGGAACGAGTTGAACTGCGCGCCCATCACCAGGTACACCAGCAGCAGCGACAGCCCGAAGGCCTGCACGCCGATGGTCCCGAGCTGTGAGCCCAGCGCGAAGGCGCTGTTCGTGTCGGCCTTCCCGACCGTGACGAGGTTGTCGATCACGCCGGCCCGGGTCAGGTCCTGGGTGTACTGTTCCTGCTGCTGCGTGGAGCTGAGGGTGCTGGCCGGATCGGGCTCGACCGTCAGGGTCAGCGAGTACAGGCGGTTGGTGCGCTGCAGGCTGGTGGGCGCGCTGGCCTGCACGATGCTGCCGAGCTGCCCGACCGGCACGGCGCTGCCCAGGGTGTTCGAGTACACCGGCAGCGACAGCAGGGACTGGTCGTCCTGCAGCACGGTCGGGTCGAGTTCCACCGTGACCGGGTACGTGACGCCGCCGATCTCGACGCTGCCGCCACTGCTGCCGCTGCCGTAGGTGCCCAGCGCCCCCGCGACCGTGCTGGCGCTCAGGCCGGCGTTCGCCAGCAGCGAGGGGTTCGGCACGAACTGGTTTTCCAGGGTGGTGTTGTCCAGGCTGGAGCTGGCGCTCAGCACGGTGGGGTCGGCCTCCAGGGTGTTCACGGCCAGGGCGGCGCGCGATTTCAGGAGGTCGAAGTTGCTGGCGACCAGCGTGACACTCTGGCTGTTGCCCTGCCCACGGAAGCCGCCGCCGCTGAACAGGTTGGCGCGCACGTCCGGCTGATCCGGGTAGAGGTTGCGCAGCGCCTGCTGGTACGTGGCGGTCAGGACGGCCGTGGCGGGCCGCTCGCTTTTTGGCTTCATGGTGATGTTCAGGTTGGTGTTGCTGGACCCGACATTTGCCTGCACGCTCTGCACTTCCGGGCGCGACAGGAAGTAGGACTCCAGGCGGTTGCTGAGTTCATTGCGCTTGGCCAGCGACAGGCCGCTGGGCAGCCGCAGCCCGGCGCGCAGCGTGCCGGAGTCCGTGGCGGGCGTGAAGGTGAAGGTCATGCGCGGCACGACCAGCCACACCGTCAGGCCCAGGAACGCCGCCGCGATCAGCAGCACGCCCACGCTGGCGTGCAGGGCGCCGTCCAGGCTGCGGGCGTAGGCGTCGCGCACGAACGACAGGCCGCGGTCTGTAATACCGTGCAGGGTGGTGGTCAGCGCCTCGCCCACCGCGAGCAGGGCGCCCCACACGTACCACACGGCCATCAGTAGGGCGGGCAGCAGGAGCAGGGCCAGCAGCCACGCCCGGTTCGGCACCTGTGTCCACAGCAGCGCGGCGGCAGCCACCGCCAGCACCCAGAACCACCACGTCCGCGGTGCGGTCAGCCCGAAGCGCACGGCCTGCGGCACGCGGGCAAACGCGCGCGGCACGTCTCGCCAGCCCAGCGGCTCGGCATCCGGCGTGTACGCCATGCGCACCGTCAGGAACAGCAGAGCTTCCAGCCACGACATCAGCACGGCCGCCGCGAGGCCCAGCGCGAACTGCCGGACGTACTCGCCGACGATGCCGCCCATGAAACTGACCGGAATCAGCACGGCCAGCAGCGACAGCGACGCCGCCGCGACGGCGCTGAACACCTCGGACGCGCCCTTGAGCACGGCCTGCACGCGGTCATAGCCCAGCGCGCGGTAGCGTTCCACGTTCTCCGCGACCACGATCGAGTCGTCCACCACGATGCCGATCGCCACGATCAGCGCGAGTAGCGACACCTGGTTGAAGGTGAAGCCCAGCAGGCCGTACAGGATGGGCGCGGCGGCCAGCGAGATCGGAATCGCGGCGATCACCGTGAAGGCGGTGTTCAGGCGGCCCAGGAACAGCAGCGCCACCACCGCGACCACCAGCGCCGTGATCCACAGCTCGTGCGTGGTGGACTCGATGCTCGCGCGGATCGGGCCGGTCGTGTCGTTGCTGAACGTGACGGTGTACCCGGCCGGGAGCGTGGTGCCGGCGATCAGCGCCTTCACGCCGTCCACGACCGCCACGGCGTTGCTGCCCGACGACTGCTGGATGGACACCAGCACCACCGGCAGGCCGTTCACGCGCGTGACGCTGCTGGTGGTGGTGCTGTCGCGCACGGTCGCCACGTCCGACACCCGCACGCCCCTGGCGGCGTCGAGCAGCACGTTCTGGATGTCCTGCACGCCCGTGAGCTTCGCGTTGGTGGTGTACGTGGTCGAGTTGCCGTCCCGCGTGATCGTGCCGATGGACGAGCTGACGTTGCTGGCGCTGATCGCGCTGGACACCGCCTGCGGCGTGAGGCCGTACGCGCTCAGGCGGTTGGGGTCGAGCTGCACCTGAATCTCGCGCTGCGACCCGCCGCTGAGCGTCACGTCGGCCACGCCGTCCACGCGCTGCAACGTGGGCACGAGCTGGGTGTCCACGTAGTCGTACACGTCCGCGAGGCTGGCGGTGCCGCCCGCCACCCCGAATTCCAGGACCGCCTGGGCGTTCGGGTTGAAGGTCCGCACCGACGGCGAGCCCGCCCCGCTCGGCAACTGGCGCGACGCGCCGGACACCAGCGACGCCACCTGGTTCGCGGCGGCGTTCTGGTCAGTGCCGTCCGCGAGCTGGAGGGTCACGCGGCTGCTGCCGGTGCTACTTGTGCTGCTCAGGGTGGTGACGTTCGGCACCTGTGCCACGGCGCTCTCGATCACCTGCGTGACCGAGTCGTCCACCGTGGCCGGGCTGGCGCCGGAATACGACGTGCTGACCGTCACCACCGGAATGGTGGTGCTGGGCAGCAGGTCCACGCCCAGCGAGCGCATGGAGATGAAGCCGAACACGACCACGCCGATGAACAGCCCGATGGCCAGCACGTAGCGGGTGACCGAGAAGCCCACCAGTGGGTTCACGCCGGAGAACATGCCCTTCCCGACCCTGCGGATCACGGCAGGCCTCCGGGAGGCGGGCCGCCCGCCGGGTTGGTCGCGCTGCTGCCCGCCGCCGCGCCGCCGGTGCTGACACCCGCGCCGTCCAGCAGGCCGGTGGGCGGCTGCGTGACCACCTGCGCTCCGGACGCAATGCCGCTCACGGCGGACTGCGTGCCAGCCTGCCCCAGCACCGTCACGGCCTTCAGGGTGGCCCTGCCGCCCGCGACCGTGAACACATACGTCTGGTCACCGTCCGCCTGGAGCGCGGTGCTCGGCACCAGCACGCCGGTCGCCACCTTCGCGGTGTACACCACCGAACCCACGCTGCCCAGCGCAGGCACGCTCTGCCCCGTGAAGCGCGCCGTCAGGGGCACGCTGCCGTTGGTGGGCGCCCCGGGGTTCTGGGCGACCTTTAGCGGATAGCTCTGCGTGCCGCTGCGGAAACTCAGCACCGTGCCGGGCGTCAGGGTGGCGGCCTCGGTGGCGGGGACGTTCACGTTCACCTGCCGTTGAGCGCTCACCAGCGTGAACGCCTCGCCGTTCGCGGTCAGGTACTCGCCGGGCGCGACGTTCAGCGCCGTGATCTGCCCCGCGAACGGCGCCGTGACCCGCGCCGCGTCCGCCGCTGCCTGCGCCTGGGTCAGGGTCAGCTGCGCCTTCTGCACCGTCAGCTGCGCCTCGGTGACGCCCTGTGCGCCGGAGCGCTCGTTCTCCGCGAGATTGGCCCGCGCGGTCGTGAGGGTCGTCTGCGCCTGCGCCACCGCCGCCTGCTGCGCCGTGACCTCGCTGCGCGCCACCGCGCCGATCGCCAGGAGCTGCTGCTGGGAGTTCAGGGTGGCCTGCGCGTTCGTCAGCGACAGCTGCGCCGCCGTGACCTGGGCCTGGAGCCCCGCCCGCGCGCCCACCGTGCTCGCCTGCTGGCCCCGCAGCTGCACCCGCGCCGAGTCCAGCGCATTCTGCGCGCTCTGCACCGCGCTGTTCAGGTCCGTGTTGCTGAGGGTCACGACCGTCTGCCCAGCCTTCACCGACGCGCCCACGGCCGCCGCGACCGCCGTGACTGTGCCGGACGTACGCGCCGTGACCGTGGTCGTCTGCGCCGCCGCGACCGTGCCGGTCAGGGTGCGCGACGTGCTGAGCGTGCCGGTCGTGGCCGCCGTGACCTGCACCGGCGTGACGACCGTGGAGGTCACCGCGCCCGTGGGAGCGGCCCCGGCTGTTCTCGCGCCCGCTGCTCCGGAGCGTGTCGCATCGGCGGCCGCGCTATCGGTGGCCGCGCCGCCCGTGCGTGAGGGGCTTCCAGTGTCAGACGCCGTGCCAGATGAGCGGCCGGAACGGGACGTGCCCGGCTGACCCGAGCCGGTCTGCCCGCCAGCGCTCTGCCCGGCGCCGGCCGGCCCCGCCCCGAAGGAGCCGCCGCCGGTGCGTGGCGTGCCCGCGGAGCCGCTGTCCGCGTGGCCCAGCCGGTAGCCGACGAACCCCGCGCCGCCCAGCAGCAGCGGCACGAACAGCCAGCCCCACGGAAACGGACGCCGCGCCGTGGGCGGGGGAGCAGTGGACGTCGTCGCCCGGCGGGGAGGAGGTGGCGGGGGCGTGCCGGATGTCGAGACCTGTTCCATGCCGCCCATGGAACACGCCGATCTCGAATGTCCGGAGAAGGCCCGGACACGCACGCTTCAGCTCTGGCGTCCCAAAAATGCCGTCCAGAACGTCTCTGAAGGCACTGACCCGTCTATTCACGGAACCTGCAACATGAGGCCAGGCTCAAGGGAACGACAACGGACGGACGGCCAGCCCCCTGGGGAGCTGGCCGCCGTCACGTGGGAGGGGGTTCAGGGCTGGCTGGGCGGCGTGGGGACCGGATCGGTGGAGGGGGCCGGATCGCTGGGCGCCGCCGGGTCAGCCGGCGTGGTCTCCCCACCCGACGTGTCGGGTGCGGTGTCGCTGGGCGTGTCCGGAGTGGTTGGCGCGGCGTCTGGTTCGGCAGGAGCAGCGTCCTCGGCCGGGGCGCTGTCAGGGGCGGCGGGCGTGGTCGCCGGGGCGGCCTCTGCGGGGGCGGGGGCCGTGTCGGCGGACAGGTCACGGGCGACTGCCACGACCGTCAGGCCCAGCGTCTCGGTCACGCGCACATCCACCGTCTCGCCACCTTTCTGGAGGGTGACGGTCTGGGTGGCCGCGTCCCCGCCCGTGGCCGGAGTGCTGGCCTCGCCGGCGCTGGCTGGCGCCTCGGTGTAGCCGTCGGCCTTCAGGCCGTCCACGGTCCGGCCCAGGGCATTCTCGACGCTGCCCGCGTAGATCACGGCCTGCCCCAGTACGGTGGGCACGGTCCTGAGCACTCGCTCGCCCTCCAGCGCCGGCAGGGTGGCGGTGGTCGCCGTGGTCGCCGGTGCAGCCGACGTGTCGGGTGCGGCCGGAGCGGCATCTGTCGGCGCTGTCTCGGTTGGGGTGTCGGTGGGCGCAGTGTCCGCCGGAGCCGACTCGGTCGGGGCGGCGTCGGCGGGAGCTGTGTCCACTGGAGCCGTGTCCGCCGGGGGCGTCGTCTCGGCGGGTGCAGTGTCCGTGGGCGCGCTGGGCGCCGTCACGGGCGGATCGGTGGCCGGCGGCGCCACGGGGGCGGGCGTGGCCGGCAGGCCCAGCGCGGGCGGCTCGGCGGTCTGGGCGAGGGCGGCGGGAACCACGGCGCAGGTGCCCAGCAGGGCGCCCAGGGTCAGCGTGCGGATGGAGAGCAGGGAGCGATTCATCATCGTCCTCCAGGGAAGCCCATGCGGCGCGGGAGCCGCGAACGGGCGGGTCATGGCGGGCACACGGCGCCCACCGGCGGGAAAGGTCAGGGAATCGCGCCCACGGCGGGCGGCCCACGGTCACCCCAGAGGGGTCGGCAGCGGGGCGTTCCCCGCCGACGTGATCCACCGTACGGGCCGCACCTGTGGACTCCCGGCGGGAACGCTCAGTGCCGGCTCCACCGTGTCCTCGCCCAGCACGCACGAAGCGTTCACGGGCCTCAGCGCCCTGACACGCCGCGTTCACCCGGTTCGCCGGCAAGGCGCATCACGCCGGCCCGGCCCGTCCGGCGCGTTATCACACGGGCCAGGACGCCGGGTGAAGGTCAGCGCTCACGTGTGGAGGTCGGTGGACCCGCGCTCCACGTCCCTCACCTCCTGCGGGTCCTCACCCTTCGGGCGCGCCGTGTTCCAGAACCCGCTCGATCCGGCGGTCCGGGATCAGCCACATCAGGGCCACGGCGACCAGGGCCGCGCCGGAGACCCACACGCCCCACCCGCCCAGCAGCGGCGCGACGATGGCGATCACGTACCCGGCCAGCGAGAGGTTGCCCTTCATGTCGGTGCCCACGGCGTCGGCCAGCAGGTGATTCTGCTCGCCCGCCGCAATGATCGTCCGCACCAAAATGGTGTAGGCCGCGCCCGCCATGATCGCCACGACGCCGTACGCGGTCATGGGTTCGCGCGCGAAGTGCGTTTCGCCCGCCCAGCCGGACACGAAGGGGAACAGCGACAGCCAGAACAGCAGGTGCAGGTTGGCCCACAGCACCGCGCCCGTCACGCGCCGCACGGTGTGCATCAGGTGGTGGTGGTTGTTCCAGTAGATGCCCACGTAGATGAAGCTGATCACGTACGCGGCCACCTTCGGCCACAGCTGCGCGATCTCGCCCCACTCGTGGCCCTCGGGCACCCGCAGTTCCAGCACCATGATCGTGATGATGATGGCCAGCACTCCGTCGCTGAACGCCTCCATGCGTGATTTCGTCATCATGCGCGTGCCCCCTGCTGTCCAGCATAGGGGGCGGGCGCGCGGCCCCACCATTCGGCCAGGCCGTACGCTGGAGCATGCCCGCCGAAGAGCTGCTCCTCGCGCCGAACGGCCGCGTGCCCAACAGTGCCCTGCCCGTCCGTGTCTACCGCGCCGCGCTGAAGGACAGGTCACCGGAGCGAATCGGGGCGCACCTGGCCGCACGTGAGTGGACGAACAGCTGGCAGAACGGCATCTATCCGTACCACCACTACCACTCGACCGCCCACGAGGTGCTGGTGATCGCGCGCGGGCACGTGACCGTCACGCTGGGCGGCGAGGGCGGCCCACACCTGGCGCTGGCGGCCGGAGACGTGCTCCTGCTTCCCGCCGGCACGGGGCACCGGCGCGACAGCGGCAGCGACGACTTGCTGGTGGTGGGCGCGTACGCGGGCGGCCGGGCGTGGGACACCTGCCGCCCCGAGCAGACGGACCCGGACGCGGCGCGGGAGCGGACCGCGCGGGTGCCGCTGTGGACGCACGAGCCCGCCGGATGACCACCCTGGCGGATCACGTCGCGTTCCTGCTCGCCTGCGACCGCCTGAAGGCCGTGACGCGCAGCACATACCTGCACGACGGCAGTCGCCCCGAAAACAGCGCCGAGCACTCGTGGCACGCCGCGCTGATGGCCGTGACGCTCGCGGAGCACGCGCCCGCCGGCACCGACGTGAACCGCGTGGTCCGGCTGCTGCTGGTCCATGACCTCGTGGAGATCCACGCGGGCAACCTGCACTTCGCCGCGCCCGAGGCCGAGCACGCCGCGCAGGCGCAGGCCGAGGAGCAGGCCGCACACGCGCTGTACGGCCTGCTGCCCGAGGCCCAGCGTGCCGAGTTCCACGCCCTGCGCGCCGAGTTCGAGGCCCGCGCCACCCCCGAAGCCCGCTTCGCCCGCGCGCTGGACGCGCTCCAGCCCGTGCTGCTCACGTGGGGCGGGGACGGCCTGGGCTGCGCCGCGCGGGAGCCTGACCTCACGGCAGCGCGTGTGCTGCGGCTCAAGGAGGGCGCGCTACGGGACTTTCCGGCGCTGTGGACGCTGGCGCAGGACGTCGTGGCGCGGGCGGTGGCGTCCGGCACCCTGCCGGCGTGACGGGAGTAGATTCGGAGCACCACACGTCCACGCGTCCGGTCCGGGGTCTGCCCGGCGTCCACCCTCCATTCGAGTGAGGTTTCCAGATGACGCAACCCGCACCACGGCCCGCCGCTCCCGTCCGCCCGGTCGTCAACGACTTCACCATCAACGTGGCGACCGTGAACGGCAGCGGCTCGCAGACCTCGAACGCCACGCTGGTCGACGCGCTGTTCCACATGGGCATCCCGGTGAACGCGAAGAACATCTTCCCCAGCAACATCAAGGGCCTGCCGACGTGGTACTCGATCCGCGTGAGCGGTGACGGCTACACCGCCCGGCGCGACCACGCCGAGGTGCTGGTGGCCTTCAACGCCAAGACCCTCGACCAGGACCTGCGCGAGCTGCCCACGGGCGGCGTGATGTTCTACCCGGACCACCTGAAGCCCAGCGCGCCGCGCGACGACGTGAGCATGTACCCGCTGCCCGTGAACGCCATCATGAAAGAGCAGAACGTGGACGCGAAGTTCCGCGACCGCATGATGAACATGGTGTACGTGGGCGCGCTGGCCCAGGTGCTCGGCATCGAGATGGACGCCATCCTGGACTACCTGAACCGCAACTTCGCCGGCAAGGCGAAGGTCGTGGCGAGCAACTACGACATCGCCCGCGCGGCCTTCGAGTGGTGCGCGGCGAACGTGGTGAAGACCGATCCGTATTCCGTGCAGCGCATGAATGCCACCACTGGAAAAATTCTGATCGACGGCAACACCGCCGGAGCGCTGGGCGCCATCTACGGCGGCTGTACGGTCGTCGCGTGGTACCCGATCACGCCCGCCACCAGCCTTGCGGAAGGGCTGATCGAGTGGATGCCCAAGCTGCGCCGCGATCCGCACAGCGGCGCGAACACCTTCGCCATCGTGCAGTCCGAGGACGAGCTCGCCGCGATCGGGATGCTGGTCGGCGCGGGCTGGGCCGGTGCGCGGGCCATGACCAGCACGTCCGGCCCCGGCATCTCGCTGATGGCCGAGTTCGCCGGGTACGCTTACTTCACGGAAATTCCGCTGGTCGTGTGGAACATCCAGCGCATGGGTCCCAGCACCGGCCTGCCCACCCGCGTGTCGCAGGGCGACCTGCTGAGCACGTACTACCTGTCGCACGGGGACACGAAACACGTCGTGCTGCTGCCCGGCACGCCCGCCGAGTGCTTCGAGTTCGGCTGGCGCGCCTTCGACCTGGCCGAGGCCCTCCAGACGCCGGTGTTCGTGAACAGCGACCTCGACCTGGGCATGAATATCTGGATGTCCGAGCCCTTCGCGTACCCCGACCGGCCCATCCACCGCGGCAAGGTGCTACGTGCCGAGGACATCGTGGCGCTGGGCGGCAGCTTTGCCCGCTACCGCGATGAGGACGGCACCGGCGTCGGCCCGCGCACCCTGCCCGGCACGGACGCGCTGGGCGGCGCGTACTTCACGCGCGGCACCGGCCACACCGACGCCGCCACCTACAGCGAGCACCCGGAGGAATGGCTGAAGAACCTCCGCCGCCTCGACCGCAAGCACGAGCACGCCCGCAGCGTGGTGCCTGCCCCCGTGATCAGCGGCGGCGGCGCGCGGACCGGGCTGATCAACATGGGCAGCACCGAGCCCGGCATTGTCGAGGCCCGTGCCCTGCTCGACCGCGCCGGCCTGCGCACCGACGCCCTGCGCGTGCGTGCCCTGCCGTTCTGTCAGGACGTCCGCGCCTTCATCGAGGAACACGAGGAGGTCGTGGTGGTCGAGATGAACCAGCAGGGCCAGCTCGCCATTCTGCTGCGCACCGAGTACCCGGAGTTCGCCACGCGCATCCACTCGGTCGCCCACTGCGATGGCCTGCCACTCAGCGCGGCGTTCATCGCGGCCCGCGTGCAGGACGCCCTGACCGCCCCCCAGCCCGAGGAGGTGCCCGCATGACCGCGCCCGCCCGTCCGCCCGCCCTGAACAGCGCCGGCCTGAGCAAGACCGACTACAAGGGCCTGCCGAGCACGCTGTGTCCCGGCTGCGGGCACGACTCGATTTCCAGCCGCATCATCGACGCGGCCTTCCAGCTCGGCCTGCGGCCCCACAGCGTCATGAAACTCTCGGGCATCGGGTGCTCCAGCAAGAGCCCCGCGTACTTCCTGAACGCCGCGCACGGCATCAACACCGTCCACGGCCGGATGCCCAGCGTGGCGACCGGGGCCATGCTCGCGCAGCGCTGGCACACCGCCATCGGCGTGTCCGGCGACGGCGACACCGGCTCCATCGGCATCGGGCAGTTCAAGCACCTCGTGCGGCGCAACGTGCCCATGGTGTACATCATCGAGAACAACGGCGTGTACGGGCTGACCAAGGGGCAGTTCTCCGCCACCGCCGACGAGGGCCAGCACCTCAAATACATCGGCACCAACGAACTGCCGCCTCTGGATCTGTGTGCCGAGGCGATCATCGCCGGGGCCGGCTTCGTCGCGCGCTCCTTCGCCGGGGACGCCAAGCAGGTCACGGAACTCCTGAAGGCCGCCATCGCGTTCCGTGGCATGGCCGTGCTGGACATCGTGTCGCCGTGCGTGACCTTCAACAACCACGACGACAGCACCAAGAGCTACGCCTACGGCAAGGAACACGAGGTGCCGCTGCACGACATCACCTTCATTCCCGACTACGCCGAGATCATGGTGGACTACGACCCTGGCGACGTGATCAGCGTGCAACTCCACGACGGCGCCACCGTGCAGCTCCGCAAACTGGGCCGCGACTACGACCCCGCCAGCCGCCTGGGCGCCCTGGCCCTGCTGGAGAACTCCAAACACACCGGGGAACTCGTGACCGGCCTGCTGTACCTCGACCAGCGCCGCCCGACGCTGCCCGAAGCGCTGCACCTGCCGGAGCTGCCGCTGGCCCTGCTGCCCGAGGACCTGATCCGGCCGAGCCGGGAGAGTCTGGAAGGAGTGATGGCGGGGTTTGCGTGAGCCGCCCTACCCGAGAAACGACTCCACCTCGACCACGAAGCCGCCGGGCGCATTGAAGTAGAACGTCAGGCGGCCGTGGTTCTGCTGCGGTTCCGGCACGGCGTACCCGCCCGCCAGCAGCCGCTCACGCATGGCGTGCACCTGCTCGGGCGTGTCCTGCATGAATCCGATGTGGAAGGACTTCGGGTAATCCACGTCCTTCGCGCGGAACATCGACAGCAGGAAGCCGTCCTCGCCGTGCAGGAAGGCCATGTGTTCGTTGACGGGCATGTCCGAGCGGGAGAAGCCGAAATAGGTCTCGAACATCGCCACACAGGCGGGCACGTCGGTCACGCTGAGGTTGAGGTGGTTCAGGCGCATTTTCCCGTCATACCGCGCGCCCGGCCGGCATTCTGCACGCGGGCACGCAAAGGGCGCGAGAGTGAAGGCCGGCTCCACGTCACGTCCTGACATGGTGAAACCGGGCCGCACCACGCGCGTGGACACGCTCCGTACCATCGCCACATGGCTGACAAGACGCTGGCTCAACTGGCGAAGAAGATGCGGGGCCTCGACCTGTGCATGCTGACCACCGTGACGAGCTACGGACGCCTCGCGTCCCGCCCCATGAGCAATAACGGTGAGGTCGAGTACGACGGCACCAGCTACTTCTACACCTGGGCCGACTCGCGCGCGGCCCGCGATATCGAGAAGAACAAGCATGTGCAGCTGAACTTCCGCGCCGAGAAGTCGTTCCTGTTCGTCGCCGTGCAGGGTGAAGCGACGCTGACGGATGACCGAAGCGCCATGCAGGAGCACTGGCACAAGGAACTGGAACAGTGGTTTAAGGACGGTCTGGACACGCCGGGCCTGACCATGATCGAGGTCAAGGCCAAGCGCGTGAACTGGTGGGGCGAGGACGACGGAGAGATCGAGCTGTAAAGGCTACGGACGGTCTTTCCACACAGCTCCGAATTCCTCGGCCGTCCAGCCGACCAGATCCGACACCTGTCCGTCCCCGATTTCAACGACACGCCACACTCCGTCCGCACGCCTGGCGACGTCCACCGAATAGAACGGGGAGGGAATGCGCGCGGCCACGTCCTGAACGATGTCGGGTACGACTCCACCACCAGCGGCGAAGGCCTGACCGTCGCGAACGAAGTACCGGGTTTCGGACGTGGCGTCCAGCGCCTCAAAGCGGCGGACGCACACGCCGCCCTCAATCTGCCCCCGGAATTGTTCCATGCGGCCCATCAGCTCCCCGATCTGTTCGGGGCGGGTGATGACGCTTCCGGTGCCGGTCTTGAGGGACTTGACGAAATCCTTGACGAAGAAGGCCTCCCAGCCCAGCTCGGTCAGCTGTTCTTCCAGGCCGCTCAGCTCTCTGAAGCACACGGTCTCGGGCGTGAGGTCGCGCAGCAGGGGAAACCAGTTCGGGAGGTGGTGGGTGGACAGGTACGCGGCGGGCGAGGTGTGGAGCTGCGCCCCGGCAGCGCTGATGTCCGCCTCAAATGCAAGGTAGGCCGCACTGTCCAGCATCCAGCCGCGGTACAGCACGGACGCACCTTCCTCAAGCGCTGGTCGGAAACGGCGATCACCGTCGAACGTGAACGTCGAGACGCTCCAGCCGAGTGCCCGGAACATCTCCGCCTGGTCCGCGAAGGCCTCGTCCGGTTGCCGGGCGTTGAAATAGTCCGCTGGGAAAACGACGTGGAGGCCTTCAGCTCTCATGCTCGTCATGCTAAAGCGGCCAGCCCCGGGGACTGACCGCTTCCGAGCCGCGTTGGACCTAGACCGCGCCGACTTTCTTGGCGATGATGCCCTCGATGTACTTCACGACGCTGGCGAGCGGCACGCGCCCCAGCACGTCCTCCAGGAAGGCCGTGACGAGCATCTTCTCGGCCGTTTCCCGGCTGATGCCGCGCGAGCGGAGGAAGAACAGCGCTTCCTGATCCACCGGGCTGGTGGTGCTGCCGTGCGAGCAGCGCACGTCGTTCGCGTTGATCTCCAGCTGCGGCACGCTGAAGTTGCGGGCCTCGCTAGACAGCATCAGGGTGCGGTGCTTCTGGTACGCGTCGGTCTTCTGGGCGCCCAGGTCCACCTTGATCATGCCGCTGAACACGCCCACCGACTGGTCGTCGTTCACGCCCTTGTACAGCAGGTCGCTGTGCGCGTTTGCTGCTGCGTGGTGCTGGAGTGTGTAGTGGTCGAAGTGCTGGTTCTCGTTGGCAAAGTACAGCGCGAGCATCTCGGAGTCCGAGCCCTGGCCGCGCAGGTACGACTGCATCTCCGTGCGCGACAGGGTGCCGCCCATGGTCACGACCAGCGAGTTCAGGGTGGCGTCACGGCCCACGTCGCCGCGCTGGCGCTGGATGTGCGTCACGCCCTCGCCCCAGTTCTGGATGCTGACGTACCGCACGCGCGCGCCGTCCTTCACGACCAGCTCCACCGCGCCGATCGCGTAGGTGCCGGGCAGCGCTTCGCTGTCCTGCTCGTCGATGAACGTGACCTGAGCGTTCTCCTCGGCCACGACCAGCGTGCGGGTCGCGGTGTAGGTGCCGGCCTCGCTCATCACGCGGAACGAGCCCAGCGGCAGCTCGACTTCCACGCCGCGCGGGACGTACACGAACGCGCCGTTCGTCCACAGGGCCGCAGCCAGCGCGGAGAACTTGCCCTCGCTGGGGTCGGGGCTCTTGCTGGGCGTGGTGCCCGGCGCGGCGATGGTCGTGTCGTCCGGCACCTCGGCCGGCACCACGGAGTACAGGTACTGCTGCACCTTGTCTGCGTGCTGCTCGACCGCCGTCTTCAGGTCGGTGAAGATGACGCCCCTGGCGCTCAGTTCGGCGGGCAGTTCTGTGCGGTACACCACGTCCGGGCCGTCAAGCACCAGGAAGGCGCCCACGTCCGTGCTGCTCAGGCGGGTCTGCACGCTGGCCGGAAGCTGCGCCACGTCCGACACCACGTCGCGCTTGCCGTGCGGGCGCAGGGCCGTGAAGTCCACGTCCACCTGCGTGTACTTCCATGCCTCCACGCTCTCGGTCGGCACGACCAGCGTGTTGAACAGCTCCAGCGACTGCTGACGCCGGGCGGTCAGCCACTCCGGGCCGCCGTGCTGCGCGAGTTGATCATTGAATTGGGTCATTGTTTCTCCACAGTGGCGCGGAACCTGCCGCAGCAGCCTCCGCGCCGCGCGCCGCGTTCAGCCGACGCTGCCTTCCATTTCCAGTTCGATCAGGCGGTTGAGTTCCACCGCGTATTCCAGCGGCAGTTCCTTGGCGATCGGCTCGATGAAGCCGCGCACGATCAGGCCGGCCGCCTCGTCCTCGCTCAGGCCGCGGCTCTGGAGGTACAGGATCTGGTCGTCGTTGATCTTGGAGACGGTCGCCTCGTGACCCACGCGCGCGTCCTTCTCCTCGATCTCGATGTACGGGTACGTGTCGGTGCGGGCTTCCTCGTCCAGCAGCAGGGCGTCGCACTCCACGTTCGTCTTGGAGCCCCTGGCCCCCTCGTAGATCTTCACGAGGCCGCGGTATGACGAGCGGCCCGAGTCCTTGCTGATGCTCTTGGACACGATGGTGCCGCTGGTATGCGGAGCGAAGTGCACGATCTTCGCGCCGGCGTCCTGGTGCTGACCGCGTCCGGCCATGGCGATGGACAGCACCTCGCCGCGCGCGCCGTCTTCGAGCAGGTAGCACGCGGGGTACTTCATGGTGACCTTGCTGCCCAGGTTACCGTCCACCCATTCCATCACGCCGTTGCCGTACACGGCGGCGCGCTGGGTCACGAGGTTGTAGACGTTGTGGCTCCAGTTCTGGATCGTCGAGTAGCGGAAGCGCGCGCCTTCTTTCACCACGATCTCGATCACGCCGGAGTGGAAGGAGTCGCTGGAGTACGCCGGGGCGGTGCAGCCCTCGATGTAGTGGGCCTGCGCGCCCTCATCCACGATGATCAGCGTACGCTCGAACTGCCCGCTGCTCTCGGCGTTGATGCGGAAGTACGTCTGGAGGGGGATGTCCACCTTGACGCCCTTGGGGATGTACACGAAGCTGCCACCGGACCACACGGCCGAGTTGATGGCGGCGAACTTATTGTCCTCGGGCGGGATGATGGTGGCGAAGTGCTCGCGGAACAGCTCCGGGTACTCCTTCAGGCCGTCCTCGATGCTCAGGAACACCACGCCGAGCTTCTCCCACTCCTCCTTGAGGTTGTGGTAGACCATCTCGGATTCGTACTGCGCGCCCACACCGGCCAGCGCGGCGCGTTCGGCCTCGGGGATGCCCAGGCGTTCGAAGGTCTGCTTCACGTCGTCCGGCACGTCGTCCCACGAGCGGGCGTTGAAGCCCTCGGGCTTGATGTAGTAGTAGATCTCGTCGAGGTTCAGGCCGCTCAGGTCCGCGCCCCACGTGGGCATGGGCTTGCTCAGGAAGATGTCCAGCGCCTTGAGACGGAAGTCCAGCATCCACTGGGGTTCGTCCTTGGCCTTGCTGATCATCTCGACCACGTCGCGGCTCAGGCCCTTGGGCGCCTTGATCGCGTAGCGTTCGGGGTTGCTCCAGCCGTACTCGTACGAGCTGTTGATGTCGCCAACTTCAGGATTGATGGTCATGGTGACTCCTTCGGGGGTCTGACGGTCTGACGATCGAACAGATCTTCGTGTGGACAATCAGACCGTGTGACGTTCTGATGCCGCCCTCAGGCGGTCGCCAGCTCTTTCACCCAGTCGTAGCCCTCGGTGTCGAGCTTCTTGGCGAGTTCGGGGCCGCCGGACTGCACCACTCGGCCGTCCACGATGATGTGCACGCGGTCCGGCACGATGTAGTCGAGCAGACGCTGGTAGTGGGTGATGATCAGGCCGCCCAGGTTCGGGCCACGCATAGAGTTCACGCCCTTGGCGACGATCTTCAGCGCGTCCACGTCCAGGCCGGAGTCGGTCTCGTCCATGATGATGTAGTTCGGGTCGAGCATCAGCATCTGCAGAATCTCGTTGCGCTTCTTCTCGCCGCCGGAGAAGCCGGCGTTGAGGTAGCGCTCGACGATGCTCTCGTCCCAATCCAGCGTCTTGAGGGCGCTCTGGAGCTTGCCGTAGAACTCGGTGAAGCTCACTTCCTCGCCCTCTTCCTTGCGGGCCTGCATGGCGAGGCGCAGGAAGTTGGCGATGGTCACGCCGGGGATCTCGACCGGGTACTGGAACGCCAGGAACACGCCCAGGCGCGCGCGCTCGTCGGGTTCCATCTCCAGGATGTTCTGGCCGTCCACCAGCACCTCGCCGGACGTGACGGTGTATTCGGGGTCGCCGACGATGACCTTGGCCAGCGTGCTCTTGCCGTTGCCGTTGGGCCCCATGATGGCGTGCAGTTCGCCCCGGGGCACGGTGAGGTTGATGCCCTTGAGGATGGGCAGGCCGTCCACGTTGGCGTGCAGGTCACGGATTTCGAGCTGGTGAGGGGAAGTCTCCTGGGTCATGGGTCTCCTTGGCACGCCCGCTGCGGGTGTGGGCTGGGGTGGATCGAGCGGGCGTCAGCATCCTCTTCTTGAGAATGATTCCTACTTGCCCTGGTATTTTACTCGCCTCCGGACCCCAAAGTCGAGTGGTTTGCTGAGGATTCCGTGTTGCCGCGCGGCCGCGACCTGACGGCCAGATGACCGGCGGATGAGGGACACGCACCCGCCTTTCACGCTTGCCACGGGGCGGTGTGTTACTCCGTTTGTGTGAACGTCCTCGACCTGATCCGCGCGGCCGGACCGCTGCTGTGGGTGCTGCTGCTGCTGTCCGTGTACGTCGTCTACGTGGTCGCGGTGCGGGCGCAGGTGCTGGCACGGCTCGGCAAGGACGCCAGCGCCTTGATCGAGCGGGCCCGCGCGCTCACGGCCGAGAGTGGCCCCGCCGCCGCCCTGGCCGAGATCGACCGCGCCGCGCACCCGAGCCCCGCCGTGGGCGTGCTGCGCGCCGGCCTGGGCCGCGCCGACCGCGGTGTGGAGGCCGCCACGAGCGCCATGCAGGGCGCGGTGCTGGTCGAGGAAGACCGTCTCTACGCCGGCCTGAGCGCCCTGGGCACCGCTGCCCAGGTCGCGCCGCTGCTGGGCCTGCTGGGCACCGTAATTGGCATGGTGCGCTCGTTCCTGGTGTTCAGCCAGACGACCGCGCCCACCCCGGAGCAGCTCGCCACCGGCATCAGCGAGGCGCTGATCAATACGGCCGGCGGGCTGATCGTGGCCATCGTCGCCTACGTGGCGCGCGGCGCCCTGCGCGCCCGTGCCGACCGCATCGCCACGCAGGCCGAGCGCGTCCGCGAGGAGGTGCCGGGCTGGTTGCGGCGGCCCACCGCGCCGCTGGGAGGCCGGCCGGACGTCGCCCTGGAGTTCGGCGCCCCGGTCGTGGGAGGGAGGTCCCGGTGAGGGCGCGCGCGCGGGGCGGGGACGCCGTCACCTTCGACTTTGCGCCGATGGTGGACGTGGTGCTGCTGCTGCTGATCTTCTTCTTCCTGACCAGTAGCCTCGCGCCGCGTGACCGCTCGGTGCCGATCACGCTGCCCGGCGCGAGCACCAGCGTGCAGCAGACCAGCAGCCTGCCGGTGGTCAGCGTGGACAGCGCCGGGAAGGTCTTCCTGAACGGACAGGCGACCACCCTGACCGACCTGGCCGGGCAACTCAGGCCCCTGCTGGGCGCGTCCGGCGGTGTGGTGGGCCTGCGTGCCGACGAGAAGGGCCAGTACGGCACGGTGGTGGGCGTGATGGACGAGATCCGCCGCGCCGGCGGGCAGAAGCTCGCGCTGGGCACGAGGGCCGCTCCGTGACCAGTTCGCCCGTGCCCGGTTCCGCACCCGGCCCCGGCCGGCAGCGCCCCCCCTCGCCGGCCGAGGTGCGTGAACGCCGCCGCGCCACGCTCGCCACCGTGGCGGTGCACGTGACCCTGCTGGGCGGCCTGCTGCTGTTCCTCGCGGACGTGCGCTTGCCACCTGCCTCCTCCACGCCGCTGGAGGTCGTGCCGCTCACGCCCGCGGAGGCGCCGAGCCAGACGGCCACCCCGGCCACGTCCGTGGTGATCCCGCCGAACAAGTTCCCGGACACCCCCGTGCCCGAGCCGACGCCCGACCCTGCGATACCCGACCCCGTGGTGCCGGACGCCGAGGCGCCCACGCCGGCCGTGCCCACGCCCGCGAAGGTCACGCCGGCCGTTCCGGTCAGGCCGGTGGCCGTGGCCCCTGCACCTGCGCCGCGTCCCCGGGCGACCACGGCGGCGGCTCCAGCAACGCGTCCCGCGACCACCCCGGCGGCTGACCGCGCGGCGTCGGCTCCCGCGAAGACCAGTCCGGCACCGGCGGCTGTGGCCGCCCCAGCGCCGGTCCCGGCGCGTACCCCGGCGCCCGCCCAGACGGCCCGCGCGTCGGGGCCGGCCCGCCAGGAACCGGCACCTGTCGCGCCGGCCCCACGGCCCACGCCGGCGACGGCAGCGCCCACCCGCCCGGTCAACCCGTCCCCAGCGGCCCGGCCCACCGAGGCGACCCGGCCGGCGCGGACGGTCACGCCGACGCCAAGTGCCCCGCCGCGACCCTCGACCGCTGTCCGGACCCAGCCCGCCGCGCAGCCCACGGCGCCGGTCGCGGCCGCGCCTTCGCGCCGCACGGCCGCGTCTACTCCGGCGGACCCGGTGGCGTCCGCTCCCACGGCCCGGGCGACGCCGGCGCCGACCACCGCGGCGCCCACCACGTCGGCGGGTGCGGCCACCCGCACGCCCGGCACAAGCGCCGCGTCGGCCCGTTCTGCGACCGTGCCGGCCCCGATCGAGCCGGTGACGCCCGCCGCGCCGGTCGCGTCGCGTCCGTCCCTGACCCCGACCGCTCCGGCCGCAGAACCGATCACGCCGGCCGCGCCCGCTCCGGTGGAGAGCGCGCCCACGGTCCCCCGCGCGTCGTCGGTGCCGACAACCTCGCCCGACGTCACCCCGGCGCCGGTCACGCCGACCACCTCGCGCGGCACGGCGGCGGTGGAACCAGCCCCGGCGGCGGCGACCGCGCCGGTCGCGGCACGGGGCACCGGGACCTCCGAGTCGGCGCCCGTGGCGGCGCGGCCCATCGCGCCCGCGTCGTCGGCACCGGTGGCCCCGGCCAGCCCGGCCGCCACCCCGGCCCGGGCGCCGGGGCGCGGCACCGCCTCCTCTCCGGCCCCCGCCCGCGCGGCCGAGGGCAGCGGTCCGGCGCCGGTCACGCCGGTCAGT
The DNA here is from genome assembly GCF_014201805.1 of Deinococcus metalli. Taxonomy (NCBI): domain Bacteria; kingdom Thermotogati; phylum Deinococcota; class Deinococci; order Deinococcales; family Deinococcaceae; genus Deinococcus; species Deinococcus metalli. Next base: position 64,281 of record NZ_JACHFK010000016.1, read on the forward strand.
CCACCTGCAGGCGCGGGCAGCGCCGGGTCCGGCAGCGGCGGCGCGGGCGGAGTCGGAGACACGCCGGCTGCGCGCGGCGCGGGTACGGGCGCCGGTGGCCCGGGAGCGGGCGCTCCTGCCGGGTCCGGCCCGGGCAGCGGGGGCGTGGCCCCGGCCGGGAACGGGGGCGGTGACGCCGGCCCCGGTGGTGGCGCGGGCGGTGCCGGCGGCGTGTCGGCCCGTGCGGGCGCCGCCGGAGCGGGTGCCAGCGCCTCGGCCGGCAAGCCGCTGTCGTGCACGGTCGTGATCGACGTGCGCGGCCTGGGAAATTTCCAGCGGGACATGACCAGCGCCGTGTACGACGACCAGGGCCGCAAGCTGTGGCCCGACGCCGCCCTGATCCGCGGGGTCAGCAACGACCTCGTGCAGGAGGGCAACCTGCACACCTACATCACGTCCGAGGCCCAGATCGCGTCCTATTCCAACGTCACGCGCATCAAGGCGGTCCGCATCCGGCCCAACGCCCTGGCCCCGCAGTCCAGCGTGTACACCGACGTGGCGCTGAACATCACGGGCACGGCGCTGTTCCGGTCGGCGGGCGAGGCCTGCCGCGTCGTGTACCTCAAGGACTGAGCGCGCCGCGCCGTCCGTTTCAATTTCAGGAGATCACCTGCATGCGCCACATCCCGTCCACGTCCGCCGTGTCCGCCGCCCTGCTGGGCCTGCTCGCCCTGTCCGCGCCCGCCCACGCGTGGGTGCCGAAACTGGAGGAGACCACCGCCAAGAACGTCATCGACGGCGTGTACGCCCGCCGCGACCCGGTGGTGACCTTCCTGACCGTCGACCTGAGCGTCAAGAACGGCGCCTTCGCGTCCGGCCCGGCTGCCGTGACCGCCTTCGACGGCGGGGCAAGCTGCGTGAGCGACTGGCTGGCCGAGCCGCCGGTGCCCGGCAAGGGCAGCCGGCCGCGCACCATCACCCTCAGCGGGCAGGCGGACGAACTGGCCTTCCAGGCGCAGGACGCCCGCAACAAGTTCCAGAACCTGAGCGTGGCAGACGCCCTGGGCCCCGACCTGACGGCCGCGCGGCTGGCCGACGGCGACCTGCGCGTGGACATCGCCGTGGCTGGCCTGCCCAGCCAGCAGGCGCGCGGCGCGTACCTGGTGCGCCTCAAGGGACCGGACGGCAAGCTGATCGCGCCGGAACGCACGTCGTACGTGAACGACTTCAAGCAGGACGCGGGCGGGTGGAGCGGCACGCTGGTGTACTACTTCCAGCCGCTCAAGGCCGGCATCGGCGCGAGCGACAAGACCGAGTTGCTGCTGCGGACCGAGGCCGACACCGCCTGCGCGTACAGCATTCCCCTCGACCTGGGCGCCTTCCAGTAGGGGGGTCGTCCAGCCCCCCCGGACCCATCCGCAGGTAAAGAAAGCCTGATGGGTGGCCGGTGCTGACCGATGGTACAAGAGTGGAAGGATCGGGAGGTCTTCCAGTGGGTCAGCACAACCGCCGCACCCAGCCCCAGCCGCCATCCGATGTCAGCGGGGTCTTGCCGGCTACGGCGGTACAGAGTGCGTTCGACACCGTCCGGGACACCATGGCCGTGGTGGACGCTGCTGGAACGGTGCGACTGGTCAACCGCGCGTGGTTGACGTTCATGACCGACAACGGCGGCACCGAGGTCGCCTGCGGCGTGGGCAGCAGCTACCTCCAGGCCTGCGACAACGCCGACGGTCCCTGCGCCGACGAGGGTCCTGCCGTGGCGCAGGGTCTGCGGGACGTGCTGGAAGGGCGGACGGAGACCTTCGACGCCGAATACCCCTGCCACAGCCCCACCCACGAACGCTGGTTTCGCGTGCGGATCACGGCGTTCATGGACGGCGCCGCCCGCTACGCCACGGTCCTGCACGAGGACATCAGCGAACGCCGGCACGCCGAGATCCGCGAGGCCGACCTCGATTCCGAGGTGGATCAGGTCGTCCGGGTGAGGACCCAGGCGCTGCGCACCGAACGCGACGAACTCGACGCCTTTGTGGGCGCCGTGTCGCACGATCTGCGCACCCCGGTGCGGCACGTCCGCAGTTTCATGCAGCTGCTCCGCGCCAGGGCCAGCGAGCGCCTGAACGGTGACGACCGCCGCCTGATGGACGTCATCGACGGGGCCTCGGGGCGGCTCGACGGGATGATCACGGAACTGCTGGGGCTGGCCCGCGTGTCGCAGGCGACCCTGCGCTTCGAGGACGTGGAGCTCACGCAGGTCGTGCGGCGGGCGTGGGCGAACCTGAACCCGGAAACGCAGGGCCGGCGGATCGAGTGGCTGGCCCGCGACCTGCCCGTGGTGCGCGGCGACGCGGAACTGCTGCGGCTGGCCTTCGAGAACCTGCTCGGCAACGCCATCAAGTACACCTCCGGCCGGGAGCGCGCGTCCATCGAGGTGGGGGCCAGGGCCACGCCGGACGAGTGGATCGTGTTCGTTCAGGACGACGGCGTGGGCTTCAATCCGCAGTACGTCCACCGGCTGTTCGGGGCGTTCCAGCGGCTCCACAGCGGACGCGAGTTCGAGGGCGTGGGCATGGGCCTCGCCAACGTCAAGCGTATCGTCGAGCGGCACGGCGGGCGCGTGTGGGCCGAGAGCCATCCCGGCGACGGCGCGACCTTCTACGTGGCCTTCCCCAAACCCTGATCGGCCCGCGTGGGCGGCCGGTAGAATGCGGGGCGTGCCCGCCTTTCCCCTCCTGGCCGTGGACATCGGCAACACCAGCACTGTGCTGGGCCTCGCGGACGAGGGCCTGAACCTCACGCACACGTGGCGGCTGCGCACCAACCGCGACGTGTTGCCCGACGACCTGGCGCTGCAACTGCATGGCCTGTTCACGCTGACCGGCGCCGCCCCGCCCCGGTCGGCGGTGCTGAGTTCCGTGGCGCCGCCCGTGGGCGAGAACTACCAGCTCGCGCTGCGCCGCCACTACGGCGTCGAGGCCTTCAGCGTGGCCGCCATGAACCTGCCGGACGTGTCCGTGGAACTCGACCAGCCGGACGCCGTGGGCGCGGACCGGCTGTGCAACCTGTTCGGCGCGGAGAAGTACATGGACGGGCGTGACTACGTGGTCGTGGTGGATTTCGGCACCAGCACCAACTTCGACGTGATCGGCCGGGGCCGGCGCTTCATCGGCGGCGTGCTCGCCACGGGCGCGCAGGTCAGCGCCGACGCGCTGTTCGCCCGCGCCGCCAAACTGCCGCGCATCACCCTGAGCGCGCCGCAGAGTGCCATCGGCAAGAACACCGTGCACGCCCTGCAATCCGGGCTGGTGTACGGCTACGCCGAGATGGTGGACGGCCTGCTGCGCCGCATCCGCGCGGAACTGCCCGGCCCGGCGGTCGCGGTCGCCACCGGCGGCTTCGCGCGTACCATTGAGGGCATCTGCCGCGAGATTGACCACTACGACGAGACCCTGACCCTGCGCGGCCTGGTGGAACTGTGGGCCAGCCGCTGAGGTGACGGCAGAAGGGGGCGGCGTCCAGAGTGGAGCCGCCCCCTTCCTTTGCCTGGCTACTCGACCGTCACGCTCTTGGCGAGGTTGCGCGGCTTGTCCACGTCCTTGCCGAGCGCCGTGGCCGTGAAGTACGCCAGGAGCTGCATGGCGACCGCGTTCACGACAGGGGAGACCATCTCGTGCGCGCGGGGCACGTAGATCACGTCGTCACCGTGGCGGGCGTTCTCGGTGTCGCCGTCCGACAGGAACAGAATCACCCGGCCGGCGCGGGCGCGGACTTCCTGCACGTTGGAGATGGTCTTTTCCAGCAGTCTGCTCTCGGTGGCGATCACCGCGACCGGCAGGTTCGCGTCGATCAGGGCAATCGGGCCGTGCTTCATCTCGCCGGCCGCGTAGGCCTCGGCGTGGATGTAGGAGATCTCTTTGAGCTTCAGGGCGCCCTCGTAGGCGGTGGGCGAGTTCACGCCGCGGCCCAGGAACAGGTAGTCGCGGGCGTGCGCGTACTTCTCCGCGACCTCCTTGATGCGCGCCACACGCTCCGGGCTCAGGGCTTCCTCGACGAGGCGGGGCAGGGAGCGGGCAGCGTGCAGCAGTTCGGTGCCCTGCTCCTCACTGAGGGTGCCGCGCGCGCGGCCCAGCCACAGCGCCAGCATCACGAAGGCGCTGACCATGCTGGTGTACGCCTTGGTGCTCGCCACGCCGATCTCGGGTCCGGCGTGGATGTACAGCGTGTCGTCCAGCTCGCGCGTCATCGAGGACCCCTTGGCGTTGATCACGCCCAGCGTCCTGGCGCCAAACTTCTTGGCCTCGCGCAGCGCTTCCAGGGTGTCGATGGTCTCGCCGCTCTGGCTCACCACGATGGCCAGGGTGTGCTCGCTGACCAGCGGATCGCGGTAGCGGTACTCGGAGGCCACGTCCACCTCGACCGGAATGCGCGCGAGCTGCTCGATCAGGTACTCGCCGACCAGCCCGGCGTAGAAGGCCGTGCCGCACGCGATGATCGAGATGCGCTTGAACGACGACGGATCGAGGTTGATGTCGAGGTTCACCTCGCCGGTGTCGTCGTGCAGGCGGCCGATCAGGGTGTTGGTCAGCGCCTGCGGCTGCTCGTAGATCTCCTTGAGCATGTAGGTGTCGTAGCCGCCCTTCTCGGCCGCCTCGGCGTCCCACTCGATGTGCTCGATGGCGCGGCTCTGCGGGGTGCCGGCCAGGTCCGTGACCCGGAAACCGTCGTCGTGCAGCACCACCATGTCGCCGTCGTGCAGGAAGACCATGTTGCGGGTGTACGCCAGCAGGGCGGGCACGTCGGACGCCAGGAACATCTCGCCCTCGCCCACGCCCATCACCAGCGGGCTGACGGTGCGCGCCGCGACGATCTCGCGGTGGTCCACGTGCGTCACCACGATGCCGTACGCGCCGCGCACCTGCCGCAGGGCGTCCCGCACCGCCTGTTCCAGGTCGCCGGTGTAGGCCTCCTCGATCAGGTGGGCCAGCACCTCGCTGTCGGTCTCGCTCTTGAAGATGTGTCCGCGGGCCTGGAGCCCCTCTTTGAGGCTCAGGTAGTTCTCGATGATGCCGTTGTGGATGATGACGATGCGGCCGTCCTCGGTCGCGTGCGGGTGGGCGTTGGTGTCGTTCGGCAGGCCGTGCGTGGCCCAGCGCGTGTGCCCGATGCCCAGGGTGCCGGCGAGCGGCCGGCCCTGGAGTTCACCGCTGAGGTTGGCGAGTTTGCCGGCCTTCTTCATGACCGTGATCTGCCCGGCGTCCCGCACCGCGACGCCCGCGCTGTCGTAGCCGCGGTATTCGAGCTTCGCCAGCCCGGAGATGAGGACGTCCTGCGCCTGCCGGGGGCCGATGTATCCGACGATTCCGCACATAGAGGCTCCAGCCCGTGCGCCCATGCCGGTGGCTGGGCCGGCATCAGGGGCCAGCCGCGCCGTCCACGTGGAACGTCACAGGGGTGTCTGTGGAGTTGAGTGCGTTCTGTCCTGCCTTATGCCCGCGTCACCACGGGAGTTATCGCCGGACTTCTCCTTCCGCGTGGAAGGACGGGTAGGCGCGAAACGCGCGCCTGGAGGCATCCGCAGAATGCTCGCTGACCTCCACCTCGTATCCCCCAGACTCGCCGGGGGCCTTGCGCTGCCCTGTTTGTGTGAACCGGACACCAACGGTTCATCATCACCATACCATTTCACCGGGGCACTCCGGTGAGTACGATACTCAGGCCTGGGGACCACCGCTGGGGGCCCCAGTGGCCGGCCGTCCCGGACCCCGCTTGCTAGGATGAGCGCCGGATATCCCGGTTCCCAGCGGGCCGGACGCTCGTCCCCGAGGATCACACCATGCCCACGTACCTGTACAAGAACATCGAAACCGGCGAGATCTACGAACTGACGCAGAGCATGCGCGACGCCGCCTACACCGCCCACCCCGAGACCGGCGTGCCGGTCAAGCGCATCCTGGCCCGCCCCGGCATCGCCTTCAAGGGCAGCGGCTTCTACGCCAACGACTCCCGCAAGGGCGGGGCCGAGGGCGGCGGCAGTGCGCCCAAGTCGGAGGGCGCCACAGGTTCCAAAGGCGGCGAGTGAAGGCCGGACGCGCCGTGGCGGCCGCCGTGGTGGTCGCGGGCGTCGCGGTGGGCGCCTATGTCACGGGCCGCGTGAGCGCTGAGCGGGCGCTGGTCACGCCGGACGAGATCAACACCGTCGAGGTCTCGCAGAGCGCCGTGCAGGCGGTCGTGCGGATCGACAACCGGCTGCGCAAGGACGTGCTCCAGACCGGTGACGACCCCATCGACACCGGCACCGGCTTCTTCTACAAGAAAGACCTGATCGTTACCAACTACCACGTCATCAAGGACGCCGAGTCGCTGACGGTCACGCTGTACAACGGGCGCAAGGTGCCCGCCAAGATCGAGGGCGTCGACCCCGGCATCGACATCGCCATCCTGCGCGTCACGGGCGTCACGGCGCCCAAGACGCTGGGCTTCGGGCAGAGCGCGCGGCTGATCCCGGGGCAGAAGCTCATCACCATCGGCACGCCGCTGAAGATCCAGAACTTCGTGGGCAGCGGCGTGTTCAGCGTGATCGCCAGCGCGCAGGACGTGCCGCGCAACGACAACCTGGGCCAGGAGGTCGGGCAGTACCTGATCACTACCGCGACCATCCAACAGGGCAACTCGGGTGGGCCGCTGCTCGATTCGCGCGGCGCGGTGGTGGGCGTGGCCGACGCGAACGCCGCGCCGAACCTGTTCGTGCCGGGCCTGATCGGCATCGCCATTCCCGGCGACCTGGTCAAGCAGAGCCTCGACGATCTGGAGAAGATCGGCGTTCCGCAGCGCGGCACGCTGGGCGCCAGCCTGCGCGACCTGGACTCGCTGGAGCCGGCGCTGCGGCAGCTCGCGGGCCTCACGAGTTCCGAGGGCGCGCTGGTCATGGACGTCGCGGCCGGCAGCGCGGCGGCGCGGGCGGGCCTGCGCGGCAGCATCCGCAACAACAACGACCAGCTGGTCGCGCCCCTGGGCGACGTAATCGTGGCGGTGGACGGCGTGCGCGTGCTGAATTCCTTCGACGTGACGCGCCTGGTGGCGGCCAAGCGGCCGGGCCAGACGGTCACGCTGCGCGTGTGGCGCAACAAGAAGAGCGTGGACGTGAAGGTCACGCTGCTCAAGCGCACCCTGCAATAGGAGGCCGTTCGGGAGGGGGCCGGGTGTACATCGCCCGGCCCCTCACGCCGTTGCCGGGAACCCGAACCGGTCGGTCACCGTAATGACTTCAAAGTGATATCACTTTGATGGTATCCTCGGCACAGGAGCGTGATGTATGAGCGAACTCGACCGTGTTCCCCCCTCCACCGGCCCCCAGGGCGGCGTCTCGCCGCGCAGCGGCGTCGCCAGCAGCGAGCGCGCGGCCTTCGGGCTGCCCGGCGTGCCCTTCTTCGTCGCGTGGCTGGTGCTGCTGGCGCTCGCCATCCTGAGCTTCGCCTTCGAGCGCGTGGCGCTGGGGGCGGTGCTGGCGGTCATCGTGGCGTTCACGGTGGGCGGCTTCTACATCGTGCAGCCCAACCAGAGCAAGGTGCTCACGCTGTTCGGCCGCTACGTGGGCACCGAGCGGCGCAACGGCGTGTACTGGACGAACCCGCTGACCGTGCGCAAGACCGTCAGCCTGCGCATCCGCAACTTCAACTCCGAACGCCTGAAGGTGAACGACGCCAGCGGCAACCCCATCGAGATCGCCGCCGTGATCGTGTGGCGGGTGGTGGACACCGCGCGGGCCGTGTTCGACGTCGAGGACTATGCCGGTTTCGTCGCCATCCAGGCCGAGACCGCCCTGCGTCACCTCGCCAGCCAGTACCCCTACGACGACTACAGCGAGGGCGGCATGAGCCTGCGCGGCAACGCCGACGAGGTGAGTGAGGCCCTGCGCCGCGAACTCGGCGTGCGGCTCCAGCACGCGGGGGTGGACATCCTGGAAGCGCGGCTGTCGCACCTGGCGTACTCGCCCGAGATCGCCGGGGCCATGCTCCAGCGCCAGCAGGCCAGCGCGATCATCGCCGCGCGCAGCCAGATCGTGCAGGGTGCGGTCGGCATGGTCGAGATGGCGCTGCGCGAACTGAGCGACCAGAACATCGTGCAGCTCGACGAGGAGCGCAAGGCGCAGATGGTCAGCAACCTGCTCGTCGTCCTGACCAGCGAGCGCGGCACGCAGCCCGTCGTGAACGCCGGCAGCCTGTACTGAGGGGGCGGCGTGGCCCCCCGCAAGAACTTTCCCCTGCGGATCAGCCCGGAGCTGTACGCCGCGCTGGAACGCTGGGCGGCCGACGACCTGCGCAGCGTGAACGCCCAGATCGAGTACCTGCTCACCCAGGCCACGCGGCAGGCCGGCCGGCTGCGCGCCCCGCCCAGCACCGAGCCCCCCGAACAGGACGACGCCGGGGAGACCTGAGTTCCACGAGGCCGGACGCTGCCCCCACGGGCACGCCGGCCTCCGCCCCGGTGTGGGGGCCGGCGTCAAGCCCGTCATCTTCCGGTCACCCGGCCCGCCACGCGCTACACTCCGGCCCGTCATGTACATCGTGGTCGAAGGCCCTATCGGGGTGGGAAAAACGAGCCTCGCGGGGCGACTGGCCGCGCGCTACGGCGCCGAACTGAACCTGGAGGTCGTTGAGGAGAATCCCTTCCTGGCGAACTTCTACTCCTCGCCGGAGGCCTACGCCTTCCAGGTGCAGGCCTTCTTCCTGCTGTCGCGCTTCAAGCAGCTCTCGGCGCTGTGGCAGCCGGGGCTGTACCACGACTCGGTTGTGAGCGACTACCTGTTCGACAAGGATTTCATCTTCGCGTCCATGAACCTCAAAGACGCCGAGTTCGCGCTGTACGAGGACCTGTACGCCCACCTGTCGCCGCGGCTGCCCACGCCGGACCTCGTCGTGTACCTGCGCGCCGACCCCGAGGAGCTGCTGCGCCGCATCGGCAAGCGCGGCCGGCCCTTTGAGCAGGACATGCAGGCCGCGTATCTGGCCGAACTGACCCGGCGCTACGACGAGTACTTCCGCACGTACCCCCACCCGCTGCTGACCATCCACGCGGCGGGCCTGGACTTCGTGGGCCGCGCCGAGGACGAACAGGCCGTGCTGGAGCGGGTACACGCGGCGCTCACGGCGGGTCGGGCGGCCGACTGATGTATCTGGCGGTCTCCGGAAACATCGGCAGCGGCAAGAGCACCCTGACGCGCATGCTGGCCGAGCGCTACGGCCTGCGCCCGGTGTACGAGCCGTACGCCGACAACCCCTACCTGGAGGACTTCTACGGCGACATGCGCCGCTACTCCTTCCACTCGCAGGTGTACTTCCTGTCAAGACGCCTGGAGCAGCACCTGAACCTCGTGACGGGCGCGCGCTACGTGATCCAGGACCGCACGGTGTTCGAGGACGCCAACATCTTCGCGCGCAATCTCTACCAGGGTGGGAACATGGAGCAGCGCGACTGGGACACGTACTGGGGCCTGTACCAGGGCATCCTGCCAGCCCTGCGCGTGCCGGACCTGCTGATCCACATCGACGCCTCGCTGCCCACCCTCAAGGCCAGGATCGCCAGGCGCGGCCGCGCCTACGAGCAGGACATCCCGGACGCGTACCTGGGCGGCCTGAGCGCGCTGTACGACCGCTGGATCGCAGAGTTTGACGCGTGCCCGGTCATCCGCGTCAGCGGCGACGAGCTGGACTTCGTGGCCGACCCGCAGGCCTTCGAGTGGGTGTGCACGCGGGTGCAGGGCCACGGCTTCGGCCTGCCGCTGCTGCGCTGAAGTCCAGTCCGGCCCCTCTGCTACCCTCGCCGCATGCGCCTGCCCGAGCTTGCCGCCGCCCTGAAGTTGCCCACCGACGTGCCGGACGTGCCCGTGCGGGGCGTCACGCACAACGCCGCGTGGGCCGGGCCGGGGGACGTGTTCGTGGCGATCCGGGGCGCGCGCTTCGACGGCCACACCTTCATCCCGCAGGTCGCGGCGGCCGGCGCGGTGGCCGTGCTGGGCGAGGGGCTGCCCGAGGGCCAGACCTCGCTCCTGCCGTACCTGACGGTGCCGGACGCCCGCGCCGCCCTGGCCGACGCCGCCGCCGCGCTGAGCGGTGAGCCCAGCCGCACCCTGAAGGTGGTGGGCGTGACCGGCACCGACGGCAAGACCACCACCAGCTGGCTGACCCGTCACCTGCTGCGCGCGGCGGGCCTTTCCACGGGCCTGCTGAGCACAGTGGGGTACGAGCTGCCGGACGGCGTGCTGCGGCACTTCCCCGCGCACTTCACGACCCCCGAGGCCCCGCAGGTGCAGGCCACGCTGCGCGACATGCTGCACGCGGGCGCCGGCGCGGTGGTGCTGGAGGCCAGCTCGCACGCGCTGGCGCTCGACCGCGTGCGCGGCGTGGCGTGGGACGTGGCCGTGTGGACCCACCTGTCGAGCGAGCATCTGGACTTCCACGGCAGCGTCGAGCACTACTTCGCCGCCAAGCGCCAGCTGATCGAGCGCAGTCCCTTCGCCGTCCTGAACGCCGACGATCCGTGGACCGCCCGGCTGCGCGGCGTGGCCCCCACCGAGGTCACCTACAGCGCCGAAGGGCAGGCGGCCGAGTGGCAGGCCCGCGAGATCGAGGAACGCGCGACCGGCCTGCACTTCTACGTGACGTCCCCGCTGGGCGCGTTTGGCGCCGCGCTGCCGATGATCGGGCGCTTCAACGTGGCCAACGCGCTGGCGGCCATGGCGGCGGCGGCCCACCTGGGCGCGGCGGTGCCGGACCTCGTGGCGGGCCTCGCGTCGTTCCGGGGCGTGCCGGGCCGCATGGAACTCGTGCCGGGTGGCGTGGACGACCCGCGCGTGGTCGTGGACTTCGCGCACACTCCCCCCAGCCTCGAGAAGGCGCTGACGACCCTGCGCGCGACCACGGGCGGTCAGCTGTGGGTGCTGCTCGGCTCGGCGGGCGGGCCGCGCGATCCCTCGAAACGCGCGCCGCTCGGCGAGGTCGCCACGCGGCTCGCGGACCACGCCGTCTTCACCGAGGAGGACCACCGCGACACGCCGCTGAAGGACATCCTGCGCGAGATGGAGCGCGGCGCGGGCGGCCGCACGAACTTCGTGAGCATCCCGGATCGGCGGGGAGCCATCGAGCACGTCATCCGCGCGGCGCGGCCCGGCGACACCGTCCTGCTGGCCGGCAAGGGCCCGGAGGACACCCTGGAGCGCGGCGACCACACCCTCCCGTGGAACGAGGTGCAGGAGGCCCGGAACGCGCTGGCCGCCCGCCCCCACCGCTGATCCTCCGCTGGGCCGAATGGTGCAGGGCCGGGTGGGCCATTGTGGCTATAGGCACGGGCGCGCGAACCTGACACCCTCAGGGTGACCTCGGAGCCGGCCGCCCGGCCCGCCCGGGTCAGAGGGACGGAACGGACATGAACGGAAAGCACATCACCAAACTGGGCTTCGAGCGGGCCGCGATCGGCCTGGCCCTCGCGGCCGCGACCGAGCGGGAACGCGCGGGCGTGGACCGGGGCGACATCCTCACGGAACTGCGGGCCGTGCAGGCCGATCCGGCCGCCTACACGGCCGGCGTGTACGCCCCACTGGCGGCCGAGCTGCTGGCCCGCGCCGCAGAGCGGGACTCGAAGGCCGGGGTGGCTTTGCGCGACCGGCCCCTGCCGTACCCGGTGTGGGGCGAGGACCTGATCGAACCCGGTGCCCGCGCCCAGATGGACGTCGCCATGCGCCTGCCGGTCAGCCGGGCGGGCGCGCTGATGCCCGACGCGCACGTGGGCTACGGCCTGCCCATCGGTGGGGTGCTCGCCACCGAGAACGCGGTCATTCCCTACGGCGTGGGCGTGGACATCGGCTGCTCGATGATGCTGAGCGTGCTGCCGGCCGCGCCGGGCGGCCTGGCCACCGACGAGGCCCGCGCCCTGCTGCTGAAGCACACCCGCTTCGGCGCCGGCGTCGGCTTCGAGAAGCGCGACCGCGAGGATCACGCGGTGCTGCACGAGGCCGCGTGGGACGACCAGCCCCTGCTGCGTCACCTGCATGACAAGGCCGTGGCCCAGGTGGGCACCAGCGGCAGCGGGAACCACTTCGTGGAGTTCGGCACCCTGACCGTGGACACGCCGGACCTGGGCCTGGACGCCGGCGAGTACCTCGCGGTGCTGTCGCACAGCGGCTCACGCGGCTTTGGCGCGCAGGTGGCCAACCACTTCACCGCGCTGGCGCAGAAGCGTCACCCGGGCCTCAACCCGGCCGCCAAGAACCTCGCGTGGCTGCCGCTGGACAGCGAGGACGGCCAGGCCTACTGGCAGGCCATGACCCTCGCCGGCCGCTACGCCCTGGCGAACCACGACCTGATCCACGCCCGGCTGGCCCGCGCGCTGGGCGAGCGCCCGCTGGCGCAGGTCAGCAACAGCCACAACCTCGCGTGGCGGCAGGTCGTGGACGGCCAGGACGTGATCGTGCACCGCAAGGGCGCCACGCCCGCCCGCGAGGGGCAGCTGGGCCTGATCCCCGGCTCGATGGCTGACCCGGGCTTCGTGGTCCGTGGCCGCGGCAACGCGGGCGCCCTGGACAGCGCGAGCCACGGCGCAGGCCGCGCGCTGGGCCGCCGGGCCGCCGCGAACACGCTGGCCAAGAAGGATGTGCAGGCGTACCTCGCGCAGCGGGGCGTGACCCTGATCGGCGGAGGGATCGACGAAGCGCCGCAGGCATACAAACGCATAGAGGACGTCCTGGCGCGGCAAAACGAGCTGGTGGATGTGTTGGCCCGCTTCACGCCCCGGGTGGTCCGGATGGACACCGGGAGCGAGGACGTCTGAGGGTGTTGACAGATTCCGGCTGGCGACTTATAGTTCTCTTCGCCCGAGAAAAAGGGCGCGACGGAAAAGCTGAAAAGCTCCGTCGGGATGCATGAAAATCTGGTATCGATGACGATGACAGGCTTCCCCGACAGGGGAAGGCACCCGGCCCTCCTCCCCGGATGGCCCCAGAGGTGCAAAAGGTCGCAAGACCACCGAGAGTGACCCTTTGGGGTCACAGCCAAGCGCAAGCTTGGATCGAACTGTACTTAAAGGCCATCTGGCCTTGGGTAACCATTTTATGGAGAGTTTGA
>NZ_JACHFK010000017.1 GCF_014201805.1 Deinococcus metalli
CCATCCCATGCCGAACTGGGTCGTGAAACGAGTCCGCGCCAATGATACTCGGCTGGCAGCAGCCCGGAAAAGTCGGTCAGTGCGGGGGTTTTTTTTATTGCGGGAGTAGCTCAGCTGGTAGAGCACTACCTTGCCAAGGTAGATGTCGCGAGTTCGAATCTCGTCTCCCGCTCCAATTTGTAGGAACCCCCCTCACACGAGGGGGGTTCTTGTTGTTGTGCAAACTCACTCGAGCGGCTCGGCACAGAGATCAGGTGCTATGCGGCAGAATGCCCTGATGTTTGAATTTCAGGTCGAGTCCCGCGACGGTCGGGCCAGGGTCGCGCAGTTTCACACGCCGCGCGGGACCGTCACCACGCCCATGTTCATGCCGGTCGGCACGCAGGGCACTGTCAAGGGTGTGAGCCCGCAGGAACTGCTGGACATCTCCTCGCAGATGATCCTGGCGAACACCTATCACCTGATGCTGCGGCCCGGCGAGGGGCTTGTGAAGGCGCACGGCGGCCTACCGGGCTTTACCGCGTACCCTGGCCCCTTTCTGACGGATTCCGGCGGCTTTCAGGTGATGAGCCTGGGGCACATGCGCAAGATCACGGAGGAGGGCGTGGTGTTCAAGAGCCATGTGGACGGGCGCATGGTGGACCTCTCGCCCGAACGCAGCGTCGAGGTGCAGGAAGCGCTGGGAGCGGACGTGATCATGGCCTTCGACGAGTGTCCTCCCTTCCCGGCCGAGCGGGAGTACATCGGGAGCAGCCTGGAGCGCACCGTCCGCTGGTTGGAGCGCTGCCTGACCGTGAAGTCCCGTCCGGAACAGGCCCTGTTCGCCATCGTGCAGGGCGGCATTCACCTTGACCTGCGCGAGCGCAGCCTGGAGCTGACCCTGCCCTTCCACACGCCGGGCCTCGCCATTGGTGGACTGGCCGTCGGGGAGAGTAAGGAGGAGATGTACCCGGCCGTGGCCTTCACGGCCCAGCGCCTGCCGGACGACCGACCACGGTATCTGATGGGCGTGGGGCACCCGGAGGACCTGGTGGCCGGGATCGCGCTGGGAGTCGACATGTTCGACTGCGTGTACCCGACCCGCACGGGCCGGTTCGGCTATGCCCTGACCCACGACGGCCGGCTGAACATGAACTCCAGCGCGCCGCGCTCCGAGCTGGGACCCATCGATCCGGAGTGCGACTGTTACGCCTGCCGGCACTACAGCCGGGCCTACCTGGCGCACCTGGTACGTGCCGAGGAGATGCTGGGGCCGCGCATGCTGTCCCTGCACAACCTGCGTTATCTGCACCGACTTGTCGAGGAGGCCCGGCAGGCCATCTCAGCTGGAGCGCTGCAGAGTTGGGCGACCACGTGGGCCCGACGGTACTTCAAGGGCTCCATTCCCGATTGGTTCTCGCAGGCCATCGAGACTGGCGCGCGCCCCCTCTGACAGCTTTTTGGGGATATGTCACAGGGTCTGCTGCAGCTTGGCATGTGGGGTCTGCACGCGTCGCTGGCCTTCATCGATTGGTCAGGTAAGCACCATGTGGCGAAAAATGGCGAATTTATGGGCATCTCAGGGTTGACCATCCTGTGCTCATATGAGTATCATCCGTCTGATCTGACTATTTAGGACCCATCAGGGTTTGAGGGTCAGGTTGCGCGAACGGAGCACGAAGTGGCGCGGACAGGACCGGGAGAGGAAACCCGGCAACTCGCCCCACCGTCTTGCCCAGGGTCACCGAACTGTTCCCCGCGCGCGACATCTTTTGGGGGTTCCATATGAAGAAAAGCCTGCTCATCCTCACCGCCGCGCTGTCGTTCGGCATGGCTTCCGCCCAAACGGAAGCTCCTGCCAGCGCGCCCCAGGTACCCAACCTGACCGACGTGCCCGCCGGTCACTGGGCCAAGGACGCGATCGACAAGCTGGTCAGCCGCGGCATCATCCTGGGCTACCCCGACGGCACCTACCGCGGCACCCAGAACCTGACGCGCTACGAAGCGGCCGTCATCATCGCCCGCCTGCTGGACCAGATCCGCACCGGTGAAACCCCGGCCAGCAGCATCGACGCCGACACCCTCGCCGCGCTGCAGAACGCCATCCAGGAACTCGCCGCCGACCTCGCCGCCCTGGGCGTGCGCGTCAGCGACCTGGAAGACAACGCCGTCAGCAAGGACGACTTCACCCGCCTGGAGAACCGCGTCGAAGAGATCGCCTCCAGCCAGGGCGACGCCGAGGCGCTGGCCAACCTGCAGTCCCAGATCGACGAGCTGACCACCCGCGCCGACGACTACGACACCCTGCGTGCCGACGTCGACGACAACGCCAGCTCCATCGCTGCCCTGAACGACCTGACCGTCCTGCTGAACCAGGACATCCTGAACCTGCAGGACCGCGTCAGCGCCGTCGAGGCCGCCCAGGCCGACCTGGTGCAGCGCGCCGACTTCGACGCCCTGTCCGGCCGCGTGAGCACCGTGGAAACCAAGGTCACGAGCCTGGACAACCGCGTCACGCAGCTCGAGAAGTACGCCTTCTCGATCAAGCCCAGCCTGAGCGCCACGTACTACGTGGCCCGCAGCGCGCGCAACATGGACTTCGACCGCCTGCTGCCCGGCACCGTGTTCAGCACGGGTGACGACGGCGACGCCGACACCAGCGATGCGCCCCGCGACTACGCCGACATGACCGGCAGCCGCGTCGCCATCGGCAACGCCGCCGCCAACAACGCGCCGACGGCCCTGAACTTCTACGGGTTCAGCACCACGGTCCAGGTGGACGCCGACGGCAACCCGCTCACCCCGGGCACGGTCGAGAGCGCCACGCCGAGCGCTGTGTCCGTGAACGTCGAGGGCAGCACCTCCATCGACTTCAGCATCGACTTCAGCAACAGCGGCAACAAGTTCAGCTCCTCCAAGAGCGCAGTGACCGGCGCGTACGTGCCCAGCGCCGGCTCCCTGAACGTGAACGCCGTCGATATCAGCTTCGGCATCCGCGCCGGCCTGCCGGACTCCGACTACATCAGCGCGGCCGACTACGCCAACTACCCTGATGTGACCGACACCGACAGCGGCATCACCTACCGCCCGCTGTTCTTCTACTTCAACAACGCCACCGCGTACTTCACGGTCGGCAACGCGCCCATCACCGTGACCTTCGGTCAGGCCCTGAAGTTCCACTTCGCGGACTACATCGGTGACAACGACAAGACCGGCCGTGGCGACGGCTTCAACGTCAACATCGACGGCAGCACCGTGCCGGTGATCGGCGCATTCAAGCCCACGCTGCAGTTCGTGTACGGCAGCCGCGGCGGCGCCAACGGCGACTACCAGTACTACCGTGGCGTGCGTGCCACCATCACGCCTGTCGGCACCCTGAAGGCCGGCGTGCACGTGCTCCAGGAAGGCCTCGACTACTCCGGTGCGGCGCTCGGCGCAGCCGGCCCCTCGGACGTCACTGCTTTCGGCGCGGACCTGCACGGTACTGTGGCCGGCTGGCAGCTCGACAGCGAATACGCCATGAGCCGCGTGACCGACGCGGGCGTCACCAGCCCCGAGAGCGCGTTCTACGCCAAGACCGCCGGCAGCCTCGGCCCGGTCAAGGTGTACACCCTGAACTACCGCTCCATCAGCGCCGGCTACGACAAGGTCGCTGGCATCAGCGAAGCCGATCCGACCGATACCGACAATGGCAGCACCGCTCCCTACGCGGCAGATCAGACCGGCTTCGGCGTCAAGGTCGCTGGCACGCTGGGCCCGATCTCGATCGGCGGGTACTGGGACAACCAGGTCGCCTTCGGTAGCAGCCCCTTTGACACCGCCACGGACCCCACGGCCATTGTTGACCGTGGCGCGTACGCCAAGGTCAGCCTGTTCAACCTCGTGACCCTGCGCGGTGGCTACAACGAGTATCTGGCTGGCCCCACCGCTGGCCTGGGCGCTCCGTACGACGGCGAGAACGGCGTGCGTTACAACGTGCGCGTGGACGTGACCCCGGGCCTGGGTATCGGCATCGGCGCGTACTACCGCAACCTGACTATCAACGGCACCAAGGCCCAGAACGACGGTGGCCTGTTCGCGAACGGCAAGTACAACAGCTACTTCCCGCTGACGGGTAACGACTTCACCGACCAGAGCGGCTGTGGCGATCAGCACCCCGGCATCAAGAGCACCGATGTCGACGGTGTGGGCCGCGCGCTGACCTTCACCCAGAACAGCTTTGCGGACTCCTACTGCTACAGCGAGTTCGGTGCGGACCTGACCCACAACGGCAAGGACGCCAACGCCCTGGTCAAGGATCTGTCCTTCCGCATCGGTTACGCCAGCCGCTACCGCAATGCCACGGCCGCCTACTCCAACAGCTACATCTTCGGCGACGTGCTGTACGGCAAGAAGCTGGGGCCGGTGCAGGTGGACGTCAAGGGTGCCGTCGGGGTGGATCGCTACGCCGACCAGGCGACCGACAACACCGCTGCGAACAGCACTGCCTTCGCGGTGGGCGTCAAGGCCATGACCGATCCGCTGGACATCATCTTCAAGCCCAGCTTCGAGGGTCAGTTCGGCTACTACAGCCGCGCCTACGACTACGACGCCAGCAGCACCAGCACGGATTACACCGCGACTGGTCTGAAGTACCTGGCGGGCGTGAAGTTCAATGACTTCCTGCTCCCGAACACCAAGCTGGCCGTGTACTACGCCGGCTACCGCGGCCAGAACCGTGTGTACCAGCCCTACGCCTACACGACCAACGTCGTGAACGGCGGCAGCGACCTGGCCGGCCGCTTCGCGGACAGCAACACCGGCGCCACCGTCCAGCAGAACCTGCTGTACGTGGAAGGCAACTACTACGACCTGTCGGTCGGCTACGGCTACGGCACGCTGTCCCTCACGGACAACGCCAGCGGCGCCGCCGTCCAGCCCACCGCCTCGGGCTCGGTCTTCAAGATCAACTACAAGGTCAGCTTCTAAACCTGACCCGGCAAGAGCCCCCGCTTCGGCGGGGGTTTTTGCTTGTCGGTGCTCCGGCTGTGCCTATGCGGGTGGCGGCCTGCGTGGACAGGCGCGTTCTACACTTGGCGCATGCTTCCTGTCTTCGGTCACCTGAATCCCGACACCGACGCCATCGCGTCTGCGCTGGTGTACGCCCGGCTGCTCACCCGCCAGGGCACGCCGGCGCGCGCGTACCGCCTGGGCGACCTGAACTTCGAGACCCCCTTCGTCCTCCGTGAGGCGGGGATCGAGGTGCCCGAGGTCCTTCCCCAGCTGGAGGCGGGCTCGCCGGTGGCCCTCGTGGATCACAACGAGAGCGCCCAGTCGGTGTCCAACTTGGCGGACCTGACGGTCACGCATGTGGTGGACCACCACAAGCTGGGCGACCTGACCACGGTCGCGCCCGCATACCTGCGCTTCGAGGCGGTCGGCTGCACCGGCACGCTGCTGTGGAAGCTGCACCGCGAGGCGAACGTGAGCGTCGAGCCGGTGGACGCGCGGCTGATGCTGAGTGCCATCCTGAGTGACACCCTGCACTTCCGCAGCCCGACGACCACCCAGGAGGACCGTGACGCTGTGGCGTTCCTCGCACCTGTCGCGGGAATCGGTGACGTGGAGACGTATGCCCTGGCGATGTTCGCAGCGAAGAGCGATCTGGGAGACACGCCCGCCGAGCAGCTCCTGAAGATGGACTACAAGGTCTTTCCCTTTGGTGACCCGGCACAGCGCTGGGGTCTAGGCGTGATCGAGACGACCAACCCCGCGTACGTATTTGGACGGCAGGGGGAGCTGCTGGCCGCCATGCAGGCTGCGAAGTCGCAGGACGGCCTGGACGGCGTGCTGCTGAGCGTGGTGGACATTCTGAACGAGACCAACCGCACCCTGGTCCCCGGTGATGTTGAGGCGGCCGTGGTGCAGGCCGCGTTTGGCGTGGACACGCGGGACAGCGTGGCGGATCTGGGCGAGCGCATCAGCCGCAAGAAGCAGATCGTGCCCACCCTGGAGAAGCACTTCGCGCCGCAGCACTGAGCTGTTCTGCACGGGGCCGGGCCAGAGCGGGTCCGGCCCCGTCGTCTATGCTGGCGGGCATGACTTTCGGCGATGACCTGTCCTGGCTGTTCGCCCGGCAACGCTTCGGCGTGCGGCCGGGCCTGGAGCGTGTGCGGGCGCTGCTCGCGCGGCTGGGCGAGCCTCAGGGCACGTTCCGGGTGGTGTTGGTCGGCGGCACGAACGGTAAGGGCAGCACCGCCGCGAGTCTGGCCGCGATGCTGCGCGCGGACGGTCAGCGGGTGGGCCTGTTCACCAGCCCCCACCTGACCCACTTCACCGAGCGCTTAATGGTGGACGGTGCGGAACTGCCGGAGACCGTGGTGGCGGCAGCGCTGGCCCGGGTGCGTCCGCTGGCAGAGGACGTCGGTGCGACATTCTTTGAGATCGTGACGGCCCTGGGTGCCCTGCTGTTCGCCGAGGCCGGGGTGACGGTGGCCGTGATGGAGGTCGGCCTGGGTGGCCGCCTGGATTCCACGAACGCTCTTGACCCGGACCTCAGTGTGATCACGAATGTGGACCTCGACCACACCGAGATTTTGGGGAGCACGCGCGAGGCCATCGCCAGCGAGAAGGCTGGCATCCTGCGCGCCGGGCGGCCAGCCGTGACGGGCGTGGACATGGGGCTGCTGCCCGTCCTGCTGGAGCGGGGCGCGGACGTGTGGGCGCTGGGCTGGCACATCGGCGTGCAGGTGCAGGCCCTGGGCTGGGAGGGCTCGGACGTGACGGTCAGCGTGCCCCGGCAGACCGTGGCGCTGCGCACGCCGCTGCTGGGCGAGCACGGCGCGCGCAACGCGGCACTGGCCGCGGCCGCTGCCATCCGGCTGGGCGTGAGTCCGGACGCGATTGCCCGCGGCGCGGCGGCCACCGTCTGGCCGGGCCGGCTGGAGGCCCTGCCGTGGCGCGGCGGGCGCGTGCTGCTGGACGGCGCGCACAATCCGGCCGGCGCGCACGCCCTCGCGGGAGCGCTGCGGGCGCTGGGCGTGGAGCGCCTTCCCATCGTGTTCGGCGCGGCGGGCGACAAGGACGTTGTGGGCGTGGCCGCGGCCCTGGCGCCGCTGGCGTCGCAGGTGATCCTGACGCGCGCTGCGCTGAGTCCGCGGGCTGCCGAGCCGGCCAGCCTGGCGCCACTGTTTCCGGACTGTCCCATCACCGTGACGGACTCGCCGGAACAGGCGCTGGACGCGCTGGCGGGCCTGGACGCCCCGCTGGCGCTGGTGTGCGGCAGCCTGTACCTGCTCGGCGAGGTGCGGCCGCTGCTGCTGGGCGTGGCGGGCGAGGACCGGGAACGCTGGCAGTAGGGATACGCCGAATGGCGGAGGACCGCGCCGGAGCGTTAGGCTCGGCACCATGACCACTTCATCCATGGAAGGCCTGCGCCGCCGCCTGGCACAGGTGAACGACCTCCGTGCGGCCGCCAGCCTGCTCTCCTGGGAACAGGAGACGATGATGCCCCCCGAGGCGGCCCGCGTGCGCGGCCTGCAACTCTCGACCCTGGCGGGCCTCGCGCACGAGCTGTTCACGGACGCGCGCACCGGCGAGTTGCTCGCGGAGGCCCGTCCGACCGGCCAGGACGAGGAGGCCATTGTGCGCGTCGCCCGGCGCGACCACGGCAAGGCCACGAAGCTGCCTACCGCGTTCGTGGAGGAGAAGACCCGCGCGCAGAACGAGGCGCACCACGCATGGCTGGAGGCGCGGCAGCACAGCGACTTCCAGACCTTCGCTCCGCACCTGCGCACGATGGTGGACCTCGTGCGGCGCGAGGCGGACCTGCTGGGCTTCGACGACCATCCGTACGACGCGCTGCTGGACGCTTACGAGCCGGGGATGCGGGCCACGCAGGTGCGAGCCGTGTTCTCGGACCTGCGCGACCGGACGCTGCCCCTGGTGCGGCGCATCACGGCCGCCGGGGACGCCGCCGACTACTCGGTGCTCACGCGGCCCTTCCCGCATGAGGCCCAGAAGGCCTTCGCGTGGGACATCGCCGGGCGGGCGTTCGGCCTGCGGAGCGACTTCGCGCGGCAGGACGAGAGCGCGCACCCGTTCCAGTCGAACTTCAGCCGCAGCGACCTGCGGATCACGACCCGCGTGCAGGACTACTGGCCCACCTGTCTGTTCGGCACGTGGCACGAGACCGGGCACGCCATGTACGAGCGCGGCGTCTCGGAGCGCTGGGAGCGCACGCCCGTGTCGCGCGGCGCGAGCCTGGGCGTGCACGAGAGCCAGTCGCGCATGTTCGAGAACCTGCTGGGCCGCAGCCTGCCCTTCTGGGAGCGCTACTTCCCGGCCCTCCAGCAGGCCGCGCCGGAGGTCACCGCCGGCCTGGACGCGCGTACGCTCTACCTCGCCGTGAACCGCGTGCAGCCCAGCGCCATCCGCGTGGAGGCCGACGAGGTCACGTACAACTTTCACACGCTGCTGCGCTTCGAGCTGGAACTCGCGCTGCTGGAGGGCACCCTGGACGTGGCGGACCTGCCCGAGGCGTGGAACGCCAAGATGCAGGACTACCTGGGCGTGACGCCGCCGGACGACGCGCAGGGCGTGCTGCAGGACATCCACTGGTCTGCCGGCCTGATCGGGTACTTCCCTACCTACACGCTGGGCAACCTGCTGAGCGTGCAGCTGCTGGAGGCCGCGCAGCGTGATCCTGCCGTCGCAGAAGGCGTCGCGCAGGCGGAGTATGGCCCGCTGCTGGCGTGGCTGACCGAGCATGTCCACCAGTACGGCCGCAGCCTCACGCCCGGCGAACTCACCGAGCGCGCCACGGGCCGTCCGCTGAGCGCCGACCCCTATGTCGCCTACCTGCACGCGAAATACGAGGACATCTACGGGCTGAAGTGAAGCGAAGCGCAGAGGACCGAGCGCCGGATCGTTCAAGCGCTCGGTCCTCTGCGCTGTGTCTATGGCAGCCGGATCGCCGGTTCGCGGACCGGGGTGGGCGGGCGGCACTGTCCGGGACCGGCGGGGCGCGGCGTGGGCAGCGTGGGGGGACGGGCCGGGGGCGTGGGGGTGGCGGGGTTCATCGGGCCCTCCGTCGGTGGCCGAGACGGGCGCAGGACGTCCGTGGGCGGGACGTCCTGCGGGCGTGACGACGGTGATCTCGGCTTACACGGCCTGCTTGCGTTCCGCCTGGGTGATCAGGTACGCGCGGGTGGAGTTCAGCCACTGCTGCGCGGTGTCCGAGTTGGGGTGCTGGCGGTCGCGCAGCGCGGTCGCTCCCAGCGACAGGTGACGCTCGATGCGGCGCACGGCGCCCAGGCCGCCCTCGTTTTCGACCTCGATCAGGGTGTTCAGAACTTTGGTGGGGTGCACGTAACCGATCCGGATGCTCTCGGCGATGGTGTCCAGGGCGCGCATGGTGAGACTCCTTCCAGCCGCGTGCGGCTGCGAGGGGACAGAGGGTCAGTTGGGAGGTAAATTCCTTTGCTGATTACGATTCTAGCAGAGCGGGGGGGAACATGCAAGAATTCTCACCCCCTTATTCTGTCTTGACCGTACTGGCGGGCGGTGTTACACTCCGACCAAGGCTGCCCGATTCTGCCCACAGGCAAACGCCGACAGAAGCGGCAGCCCAGGCGGCACGCCACCCGCGATCCGCGCCCAGCGCGGCAAACCGGGCGGTGAGGCCACGCCGCAGCCAAGGAGGTGACATATGAAACTGCACGAACGACTCCGCGAACTCCGTAGTGAACGCGGGCTGCGGCTCAAAGACGTCGCCGAGACCGCCGGGATCAGCGTCCCGTACCTCAGCGACCTCGAACGTGGCCGCACCAACCCCAGCCTGGAGACCCTCCAGACCCTCGCCGGGGCGTACACCATCACGGTGCACGACCTGCTCGAAGGCGTCGAGTTCTACGGCGCCAGCACCGAGGGCGCGCTGCCCAAGGGGCTGGCCGACCTGGTGGCCGACGCCACCCTGGGGCCGCAGATCACGCCCGACTGGGTCCGCACCCTGTCGCGCATCGAACTGCGCGGCAAGCGTCCCCGCGACAAGCAGGACTGGTACGAGATCTACCTGCACCTCAAGCGCATCCTGAACTGAGCGCCCCTGCCCCTGTCCCCCCGCCGCCGTGGTGGGGGGATTTCGCATGGCCGTCCGCGGCTGGTGGGGACGTGCGCGCGGCGCGAAAACGCACTATGATGCTGGGCGGCATGTCGCGCGCCCACTTCCTGCGTGGAGTGACCGCGCCCGGCACGGCACAGGGCACTGAGAACGTGCACAAGCAAGCGCGTCCCCCGCACCGGCCCACTTCCAGGTGGAACACGGGCGGACACCGGGGCGCAGACGGGAGAAGAACGTGGCAGAGCTGATGAGCAGGGATGGCAACAAAGTGGAATTCAAGGTCTCGGTGCCCGCCGCCGAAGTGAACCGCGCCTACGATCAGGTGTGGGCGGGACTGTCGCGTGACGTGCGCGTCCCCGGCTTCCGCCCGGGCAAGGCGCCCCGCAAGGTCATCGAGAGCCGTGTCGGGAAGGGCTACGTCGAGCAGGAAGTCCGCGACCGTCTGCTCCAGACCCACTACACCCAGGCAGCCCGTGAACTCAAGCTCAGCCTGGTGGACGCCACCATCGATCCGCAGCCGCTCGCGAGCGGTCAGGCCTTCGAGTTCCGGGTGACCGGCGAGACCTACCCCGAAGTGAAGCTCGGCGACTGGAAGGGCGCGCAGCTCACCAGCGCGGCCCCCGAGATCACCGACGAGGTGCTCGAGCGCACCCTCAGCGACCTCCAGGAGCGCAACGCCACCTTTGACAGCGTCGACCGGCCCATCGAGGCGTCCGACCAGGTCACCATCGAGGAGCAGGGCGAGGACGGCGGCACGTACCCCGTGTACCTCGACGTGGCCGAACCGCACGTGCGCGAGGCGCTGCTGGGCAAGACCAAGGGCGACACCGTGGAGATCACCGTGCCGGCCCATCAGCACGGCGACCACGAGCACCCGGCGCACACCGTGACCGTGAAGGTCGTGGACGTCAAGACCAAGCAGCTGCAGGACCTCGGTGACGAGTTCGCCGGCAGCCTGAACTTCGAGTCCATGGAGCGCCTGCGCACCGACCTGCGCGCCGAACTCCAGCGCCGCGCCGCGCAGGAGGGCGACAGCGCCCGCCGCGAGGAGTTCATCACCCACCTCGTGGACGGCATGCAGGTGGCCATCCCGCAGGCCCTGCTCGATCGCCGCCGCGAGGCGATGCTCGAGGAGATCAAGGACGACCTGGGCCGCCAGGGCGTGAAGTGGGGCGAGTACGAGGCCTTCATGAAGGAGCAGGACAAGCTGGGCGACTTCATGGCCGACCTCGCCAAGAACGCCGAGTCCCGCGTGCGGCGCGATCTGGCCCTGGAGCAGCTCGCCGAGGACCTGAAGGTGCAGGTCAGCGACGCCGAATTCAACCAGACCATGACCATGCTGGCCCAGTCGAACAACCTGACGCCGCAGGCCCTGCAAAAGCAGCTCGGGCCCAACGGCATCAACTCGTACTACACCAGCCTGGTGCGCGAGAAGGGGCTTCAGCAGGCGCTGTCGCAGCTCGGCCAGGGCGGCGAGTACGCGGCCCCGGCGCAGGCTGAGGACGCCCAGTCTGACGCCGCTCAGGGCGAAGAAGCCAAGACCGACGACACCAAGCCCGAAGAGTAACCGCGAGAGCGGAACATGGGGGCGCGTCCTGCGGGGCGGCGCCCCCGCTCGGTTGTTCGCCGTCAGCGGGGCGGGTTCGCCCAGGGTGCCGGGGTGACTGTGCAGGCGGCGGCAATGCCGGCCCCGGCCTCTCCTGGTTCAACCGGGCACGGCCCGCGAGCAGGGTCAGGCTTCAGCGATGGCGGCGATGGAGACCCTCAGGCCCGGAACGCGCGCCGGCAGCTTGGCCCCCTGACGGGCCGGCGGATTCGATGGAAACCACCTCAGCCATTCCTCGTTCATCCCGGCGAAGTCGTCTTCGTCTGCCAGCACGACCGTCACACTGACGATCTTGTCCAGGGAACTGCCCGCGGCTTCCAAGATGGTCTGGATATTGGTCAGACACTGTCGCGTCTGTTCCTGGATGGTGGTGCCCTTGAACGCACCTGTCGCAGGATCCGTGGGTGCTGTGCCCGAAACGAACACCAGGCCGGCCGCTCTCACCGCCTGGCTGTAGGTCGGTGGTGGCAGCGCAGCTCTGGAGGTGAAGACGATGTCGCGGGCCATGGTGCCTCCTCGGCGCTGGGGACAGGAAGGGCGGCTGCAAGAAGTCTCTCCGTCACGCATCTTAAAGCAGGTTCCTGGACAACACGCCCAGACCAGGGGAGTTCCAGCCAGTCCACGTCACCCATGCGGATTCCGGCAAGCCTGCTGTCCACTGCTCGGGCCGGCTTCTCGTGAGTCGAATTCATTGAACGCCCGTTCAAAGAATGTTAGGGTGCGGACTATGACCGGCTCCCGCCCCCTCCGCTCCGGCATCGGCATCACGGCGCTGGGCGCATATGTGCCCGAACGCGTCGTGCCCAACGCGTATTTCGAGGCTCATCTGGACACCACCGCCGAGTGGATCGAGTCGCGCAGCGGGATCCGCGAACGCCGCTACGCCGCCCCGGAGCAGACGACCAGCACGCTCGGCATCCTGGCCGTGCGCGACCTGCTGGCCCACCGACCGGACGGCCTGACAGACGTGGACGCGGTCATCTGCGCGACCAGCAGTCCCGACGCCATGTTTCCCAGCACCGCCGCCCTGATTGCGAGAGAGGTGGGTCTGGCAGGCGCGGCCGCGCTGGACGTCAGCGTGGCGTGCTCGGGCTTCGTGTACGCCCTGAGCGTCGCGTATGGACTGGTCGCGGGCGGCGTGGCCCAGCGCGTGCTGGTGGTCGGCGCGGAGGTGATGAGCCGCGTGGTCGATCCGCAGGACCGCTCGACCGCGATCCTGTTCGGGGACGGCGCGGGCGCGGTGGTCGTCGGACCGGTGCCGGACGGGTACGGCTTCCAGGCCTTCGAACTCGGCGCGGACGCGGCGGGCGGGCCGAGCCTGTACCTGCGCGGCGTGGCCGGCGAACTGCCGGGCGGCACGGCGATGGGCGCGTTCCTCACGCAGAACGGGCGCGAGGTCTTCAAGTTCGCGGTGCGGATGCTGGGCGACTGCGCCGACGCCGCCATGCACCGGGCCGGACTGCCGGACAGCGCCATCGACTGGCTGATTCCGCACCAGGCGAACGTGCGGATCATCGAGGCGGCGGTGCAGCGCCTGGGCCTGCCTCTATCGCGCACGGTGGTGAACCTCGACCGCTACGGCAACACCAGTTCCGCCAGCGTGCCCCTGGCGCTGTGCGAGGGCGTGCGCGACGGCCGGGTGCGGGACGGCCAGCAGCTCGTGCTGGCGGGCTTCGGCGGCGGCCTGAGCTGGGGTGCGGCCGCCATGAAGTGGTGGGGCGGCGCGGCCGGAGCATGAAGCGTCCGGCGATTCGTTGAACGGCTGTTCAGGCAATGTTACGGTGGGGGCATGGACGCACCCACCACACGCGCGGGGGGCCGGCCCAGCCTGGGCATCACCGCGCTGGGCAGTTACGCGCCGCCCACCGTCGTCACAAACGCCGACTTCGAGGCCAGGCTGGACACCACCGCCGAGTGGATCGAGTCACGCACCGGGATCCGAGAGCGCCACTATTCGGCGCCGGACGAGTTCACGTCGCACATGGGGATCGGCGCGGTGCGCGACCTGCTGTCCCGCGATCCGGACGCCCTGCGGGGCGTGGACGTGGTGATCTGCGCGACCGCCAGCCCGGACGCCCTGTTCCCCAGCACCGCCGCGCTGATCGCCGGACAGGTGGGGCTGGCGGGCTGTGGGGCCTTTGACCTCTCGACCGCGTGCTCGGGCTTCGTGTACGGCCTGAGCATGGCGCAGGGCCTGATCCTGGCGGGCACCGCCCGGCGCGTCCTGGTCGTGGGCGGCGAGGTACTCACGAAGATCGTGGACCAGGACGACCGCAACACCGCGATCCTGTTTGGGGACGGCGCGGGCGCAGCCGTGGTCGGCCCGGTGCCCGAGGGCTACGGCTTTCAGGAGTTCATCCTGGGTGCCGACAGCGCGGGCGGCCCGGCGCTCTTCAAGGGCTGTATCGCCGACCGCCTGCCCGACGGCACCCGCATGGGCCCCAAGGCCGACATGAACGGCCGTGAGGTCTTCAAGTTCGCGGTGCGCGTGCTGGGCAACAGCGGCACCGAGGTGCTGAAGAAGACCGGACTGGGTAGCGCCGACGTGGACTGGGTCATTCCGCACCAGGCGAACATCCGGATCATCGAGGCGGCCATGGACCGCTTCGGGATTCCCATGGAGAAGACGGTGGTCAACCTCGACCGGTACGGCAACACCAGTTCCGCCACGATTCCCCTCGTCCTGCGCGAGGCCGTGGACGACGGCCGTGTCCGCGACGGCCAGCAGCTCCTGCTCGTCGCCTTCGGCGGCGGCCTGAGCTGGGCGGCGGGCACCATGCGCTGGTGGGGCGGCGCCCCGTCGCTGCACGCCCGCGCGCACGCGGAGGCGGTCGCGTGACCGCTCCGCTCCGCATCGCCGCGCTGTTCCCCGGCCAGGGTTCGCACGCCGTCGGCATGGGCGTGGACATCGCCGCCGCCTTCCCGGACGCGGGGGAGACCTACGCCACCGCCGAGGCCACCCTGCCGGGCCTGCGCGCCCTGATCGAGTCCGGCCCGCTGGACGACCTGACGCTGACCGCCAACCAGCAGCCCGCGCTGGTCGCCGCCAGCGTGGCCGCGTACCGCGCGTGGGCCGCGCACACCGGGCTGACCCCCGCCTTCGCCGCCGGGCACTCGCTGGGTGAATACTCCGCGCTGGTCGCGGCCGGCGCGCTGGACCTCGCGGACGCCCTGCGCCTGACCCGCCGGCGCGGAGAACTGATGCAGGCGGCGGTGCCGGTCGGCGTGGGGGCCATGAGCGCCATCATGGGCGACCCGGCGGCGGTGCAGGAGGTCTGCTCGGCGCAGGTGGGGGTCGTGCAGCCCGCCAACTTCAACGCGCCCATCCAGACGGTCATCTCCGGCGAGAAGGCCGCCGTCGAGGCCGCCGGGGCCGAGCTGAAGGGGCGCGGCCTGAAGGCCATTCCCCTGAAGGTCAGCGCGCCCTTCCACTGCGCCCTGATGCAGCCCGCGCAGGACGGCCTGACGCCGGCGCTGGACGCCGCCACCTTCCACGTCCCCGCGTTCCCCGTCTACGCGAATGTGACCGCCCAGCCGAGCATGGACGCCGCCGCGCTGCCGGGCCTGCTCGCGCGGCAGATCACGGGCGCCGTGCGCTGGGTCGAGATCATCCGGGCGCTGCACGACGCCGGCGCCGACGTGTTCGTCGAGTTCGGCCCCGGCACGGTGCTCACCGGCCTTGTCAAGCGCATCCTGCCGGACGCCCGCACCGTGAACGTCGGCACGGCCGCGCAGGTGCAGGACTTCGCGCTGTGAAGGCCGTGCTGGCCGCCGTGACCGCACTCGCCGTGCTGACCGCGTGCCAGTGGACACCCGCTCCGCCGGACACCCGCGAGACGGTCAACTTTGCGTCCGATCCCAGGATTCTGCGGGGCGTCTGGACGGGCCAGGTGCCCGTGGACGCGGCTGCGCCGTCGATGTTGACCCTGAACCTGACGGCGACGTACCAGAGCGACAGCTCCTACACCGTGACCGGAACGGCCACCTTGGATGGCCGGACATCCGACGTCGAGGGTGGGGTAAATGGCTTTGGCCAGTACCGTTACCTCAGGCCACAGACGTCGCCGGTTCCGTCCGGTCTGTCCTTACGCTTCACAGGCATCGGCGGCACCTTCCTCTCCTGCCCGGTGGTTCAGCAGACTGCCGATGGCGTGAAGTGGTCCTGTGAGTACCACGGGACCACTGGCTCCACTGTCTTCACCCTGATCAAAGGAATTCCATGACCGACACTTCTCAACGCAAAGTCGCCCTGGTGACCGGCAGCAGCCGGGGCCTGGGCCGCGCCATGGCCCTCTCGCTCGCCCAGGCGGGCTTCGACGTCGCCGTTCACTACGGCCGCAATGCCGACGAGGCCGCGAAAGTGGCCGACGAGATCCGGTCGCATGGCGTAGACGCCGGGGTGTTCGGCGCCGACCTGACCACGCCCGCCAACGCCGGCACCCTGGTCGAGGACGTCATCAAGGGCATGGGCCGGCTGGACGTGCTGGTGAACAACGCCGGCATCACCCGCGATGGCCTGGCGATCCGTATGAAGGACGAGGACTGGGACGCGGTGCTCCAGACCAACCTGTCGAGCGCCTTCGTGGCGTGCCGCGCGGCCATCAAGCACATGATGCGGGCGCGCTCCGGGCGGATCATCAACATCGCGTCGGTGGTGGGCCTGAGCGGCAATCCCGGGCAGGCGAACTACGTGGCGAGCAAGGCGGGCCTGATCGGGCTGACCAAGGCCCTGGCCAAGGAGTACGGCGGGCGCGGCATCACGGTCAACGCCGTGGCCCCCGGCTTCATTCAGTCGGACATGACGGCCGACCTGCCCGAGGACGTGCAGGCGGCGTACCGCAAGGACATCCCGCTCGGCCGCTTCGGGCAGCCGGAGGAGGTGGCGGCGCTGGTCACCTTCCTCGCGTCGGACGCCGCCGGGTACATCACTGGCCAGACCATCGGCGTGGACGGCGGGTCGCACCCGCACTGAGGAGGAAGCAGGCCGTGGTCCGCCCTCTCTGCGCCCCAGTGCCCGTCGTCCTTTGCACCACGTCCAGAACCGGTGACTGTGGCGCGGAACACGTGTAGACTGGCGCAGACTTCAAGGACAGGAGGTAGACAGCGTGGCGACATTTGATGATGTGAAGGACGTGATCGTCGAGAAGCTCGGCGTGGACGCAGACAAGGTGGTGCCCGAGGCCCGTTTCGTGGAGGACCTGGGGGCCGACAGCCTGGAGACGGTCGAGCTGATCATGGGTCTGGAAGACAAGTTCGGCGTGACCATCAGCGATGAGGATGCCGAGAGCATCCGCACCGTGCAGGCCGCCGTCGATTACATCGAGAACAAGCAGTAAACGCGCGCCCCGGTTTCCCCGCGTGGGAGGCCGGGCAGGACAGTCGGGGCGGAGGCGCGGTGCATGCCGCACTCCGCCCTGACGCGCGGGGAGGGATGCCTTGAGCGTGACGGGACTAAAACGGGTGGTCATCACGGGCCTGGGCCCGGTGACGCCCATCGGGATCGGGGCCGAGGCCTTCGCGCAGGCGCAGCGGGCCGGCAAGAGCGGCGTGGTGCGGATCACGCGCTTCGACGCCTCGGACACGGCCAGCAAGATCGCCGGCGAGGTGCAGGGCAGCCTGGACGAGTGGCTCGATCCGCGCGAGGCCCGCAAACTCGACCGCTACGTGCAGCTCGCCCTGGTCGGCGCGGCGCTGGCAGTCAAGGACAGCGGCCTGACCGAGGAGCAGCTGCGCGGCGAGCGCACCGGCACCGTGATCGGCAGCGGGATCGGCGGCATGAAGACCTTCGAGGACCAGGCGCGCGTGAACGTGGAGCGCGGCCCCGGGCGTATCAGCCCGATGTTCATTCCGATGCAGATCGCGAACATGGGCGCCGGGCACGTCGCCATGCGCTACGGCGCGACCGGCCCGAGCAGCACGGTGGTCACCGCGTGCGCGACGGGCACCGGGGCCATCGGGGACGCCGCCCGCTGGATCCAGCTGGGGCTGGCGGACGTCATGATCGCGGGCGGGGCCGAGGCGAGCATCACGCAGATGGCGGTGGGCGGCTTCTCGAACATGAAGGCCCTCTCGACCCGCAACGACGACCCGGAGCACGCCAGCCGGCCCTTCAGCGCCACCCGCGACGGCTTCGTGCTGGGCGAGGGCGCGGGCGTGCTGATCCTCGAGGAGTACGAGCACGCGGTCAAGCGCGGCGCGAAGATCTACGCCGAGATCGTGGGCTACGGCACCTCGGCCGACGCGCACCACATCACCATGCCCGCCCCCGAGGGCCGCGGCGCGCAGGTGGCGATGCGCATGGCCCTGGCGACCGGCGGCACGAACCCCGAGCAGGTGGGGTACATCAACGCGCACGGCACCAGCACGTACTACAACGACCTGCACGAGACGCAGGGGATCAAGCACGTGTTCGGTGACCACGCCGGGAAGCTGGCGATCAGCTCGACCAAGTCCATGACCGGGCACCTCCTCGGCGCGGCGGGGGCCATCGAGGCGATCGCGTCCGCGCAGGCGCTGGCCGACGGAGTGCTGCCGCCGACCATCAACCTGACCGATTCCGACCCGGAACTGGGGCTGGACTACATCCCGGAGGGCGCGCGCGAGCGGCAGGTGGAGTACGTGTTGTCGAACTCCTTCGCGTTCGGCGGCCAGAACGCCGCGCTGCTGTTCAAGAAGGTGTGACCCCCTCCGGGCGGCGGGGCCAGGACGGGAGACCGCGTCCGGCCCCGCCGCTCTCATTTCAGCCCTGGTTTAATGGAAGTCAGAATGCTGGATGTGCATTCACTGACCGTCCCCTGATGACCGACTGCTCTCTTATGAAGGAGTTATGACTGTGTCCCGCCAGACCACCGCTGTCCTCCCCGCGACCACCGACCAGCCTGCCGCCGAGGCCCCCCGCCGGCCCAAGGAGCGGGGACGCCGGGGCGGGAACGGCGCGCGGGCGCGGGACGCCCAGGACACGGTGGGCAGCACCCACAGCACCGTCGCCAACGAGGACAGCCGCTACCTGAACCGCGAACTGTCGTGGCTGGCCTTCAACGAGCGGGTGCTGGCCGAGGCGCGCGATGCCCGGAACCCGCCCATGGAGCGCCTGAAGTACGCGGCGATCTGCGGCAGCAACCTCGACGAGTTCTTCATGGTGCGCGTGGCGGGCGTCCACCGCCAGATCGCTGCAGGGGTCAGCACGCCCGGCCCAGACGGTCTGAGCCCGCGCGAGACGCTGAACCTGGTGCGCCGGCGCACGCACGACATGCTGCGTGAGATCGAGAAGGCCGCCCGCAAGACCCTCAAGGAACTCGGCGCGGACGGCGTGAAGCTCGTGCGCGTGCAGGACCTGGGTAAACGCGCCCGCGCGGCGCTGCGCGAGCAGTACCTGTCGCAGATCCAGCCGGTGCTCACCCCGCTGATCGTGGACCCCAGCCACCCCTTTCCGTACCTGAGTAACCTCAGCCTGAACCTCGCGGTGCTGCTCGACGCCGGCGAGGGCGAGGAACCGGACTTCGCGCGAGTGAAGGTGCCGGTGGGGGTGCTGCCGCGCATCGTGACGGTGGGCGACGCGCTGCTGCTGCTGGAGGACGTGATCGCCGCGCATATCGGGGACCTGTTCAAGGGCCGCCGGGTGCTGGCCGCGCACGTGTTCCGCGTGACCCGCAACACCGACTACGAGTTCGAGGAAGAGGAAGCCGAGGACCTGCTCGCCACCATCGAGGACGGCCTGCGGCGTCGGCGCTTCGGGGCGGCGGTGCGGCTGGAGGTCGTGCAGGGCACGCCGCCGGGCATCGTGACCTTCCTGCAGGAGCGGCTGCACCTCGCGCCGGACGACATCTTCCTGCTGGACGGCCCGCTGGGCACCGCGGACCTGATGGGCCTGCCGGTGCAGCGCCCGGACCTGGCATATGCGCCCTACGTGCCGGCCGTACCGGACCTCGACCAGGACGAGGAGGGCGGGATCTTCACCACGCTCAGGCGCGGCGACGTGCTGCTGCACCATCCCTACGACGGCTTCACGAACGTCCTGAACTTCCTGGAGGAAGCGGCGCGCGATCCGCAGGTGCTGGCGATCAAGCAGACGCTGTACCGCACCGGCGACGACCCCAGGCTGTTGGGCGCGCTGCGCGAGGCGGCCGAGAACGGCAAGCAGGTCGTCGCCATGATCGAGCTCAAGGCGCGTTTCGACGAGCAGCGCAACATCTCGTGGGCCAGGAAGCTGGAGCACGCGGGCGCACACGTGGTGTACGGCATGGCCGGCCTCAAGACGCACGCCAAGGTCGCGCTGGTCGTGCGGCGCGAGGAGGGCGGCCTGCGGCGGTACATGCACATCGGCAGCGGGAACTACAACCCGAAGACCGCGCGGCTGTACACGGACTTCAGCCTGCTCTCGGCGGACCCGGAACTGGGCGCGGACATCGCGGAGCTGTTCAACCACCTGACCGGCTACGCCGAGGCCGAGTACTCGCACCTGCTGGTCGCGCCCGACACCGCCCGCCTGGGCTTCGAGGCGCTGATGGAGCGCGAGGCCCGCCACGCCGCGGACGGCCAGGACGCGTGGGTGCGCGTGAAGGTGAACCAGCTGACGGACCCCGGCATGATCGAGGCGCTGTACCGCGCGTCGGCCGCCGGGGTGCGCGTGGAGCTGATCATCCGCGGCGTGTGCTGCCTGCGCCCGGGCCTCAAGGGCCTCTCGGAGACGGTGCGGGTGCGCTCGCTGCTGGGCCGCTATCTGGAGCACGCGCGGCTGTACGCCTTCGGGAACGCCGGGCAGCCGGAGGTGTACTTCGGCAGTGCCGACTGGATGAGCCGCAACCTCGACCGCCGCGTGGAGGTGATCGCGCCCGTGCTGGACGACACGCACCGCGAGGCGCTGCTGCGCGTGATGGACACCGAGTGGGCGGACCAGCGCGGGTCGTGGGAACTGTGCACCGGCGGGGAGTACGAGAAGCTGGCCGGCGAGTTCAGCGCCCAGGGCGCCTTCGCGCGTGCCCGGCACCCGGACCTCACCGAGGGCTGACGCGCCGTGCCCGACGCCAGCACAGAGCCGATCACGCTGCGGCAGATCACGGACCCGAGTGATCCCGCCATCGCGGCCTTCGGGGAGTTGCAGGACCGCACGTACTTCGAACCGGACATGCTCATTCCCGCCGCGTACCTCGTGCGCCTGCTGGAGTGGCAGAGCCCTGAGCGGCGCAACCTGCTGCTGGTCGCGGAGCAGGCCGGCCGGGTGGTGGGCGGCACCGTGTTCCACGCCTTCCCGCAGGTCGGCACGGGCTTCTCCAGCTACATGGCGACCGCCCAGCAGGTCCGGGGCCAGGGTGTGGCGCGGCTGCTGCACGACCGGCGCATGGCCCTGCTGGACGAAGCGGTGGGCGGACACGTGGCGGGCGTGTTCATCGACGTGGTGGCCCCGCAGCGCCTGACGCCGCGGGAACTGGCGGAGGAGCGCGCCGTGGGCTCCGATCCGGTGCGCCGCCGGGCCGTGTTCGCGCACCTGGGCTTCCGGCAGGTGGACGTGACGTACCAGCAGCCTGCGGGCGGCGAGAACGGCGGCCCGGTCACGAACATGGACCTGCTGTACTGCCCGCGCGTTCCGGCCGATCGCGTGCCGGCGGCGCTGGTGCTCGGCACCATGGGCGCGTACTGGCACGCGTGGCTGGGCGAGGCCCGCCGCGATCACGCGCTCGCGGCCCTGGCCGCCCAGGCCGCCCCGGACGGCACCTTCGGCCTGATCGACCCGACCGGCGCGTAGCGGGGGAGAGGGCGCGCCTCAGCTCAGCGTGCTGGGCCGCGTGACATAGGGGGCCTCCAGGCTCCGCGCCTCGTCGTCCGTGAGGGTCAGGTCCACGGCGGCCACGGCCTGCTCCAGATGGTGGGCTTTGGTCGCGCCGATGATCGGTGCGGTCACGCCCGGCTGGCGCAGCACCCACGCCAGGGCGACCTGCGAGGCAGTTACGCCCTTCTCGTGGGCCAGGGCGTCCACCCGGCGCACGATCTCCTGATCGGCGTCACTGCCGAAGAGGTGGCGGCTCATCACGTCGCTGCCGCCGCGCGTCGTCTGCCCCTCGTCGCCCCTGCGGTTCCCGGCGAGGAAGCCGCGCGCCAGCGGGCTCCACGGCAGGAAGCCGATACCTTCCTCGCGGCACAGCGGCAGCATCTCGCGCTCCTCCTCGCGGTACAGCAGGCTGTACTGGTCCTGCACGCTGACAAAGCGCGACCAGCCGCGCAGGTCCGCGAGGTACTGCGCGCGGGCCACCTGGTACGCGTAGTGGTTCGACACGCCGATGTACCGCACCATGCCCAGCCGCACGAGGTCGTGCAGGGCGCCCAGCGTCTCGTCCATGGACGTGTCGGGGTCGCGCCCGTGGATCTGGTACAGGTCGATGTAGTCGGTGCCCAGACGCCTGAGGCTGGCGTGCACGCCGTCCAGGATGTGCTTGCGCGACAGCCCACGCTGGTTCACGCCGTCGCCCATCGGGGCGTGCACCTTGGTCGCCAGGACGATCTCGTCCCGCCGCGCCAGGTCGCGCAGCGCCTTGCCGGTGATCTCCTCGCTGCGGCCCAGCGAGTACATGTCGGCGGTGTCGAAGAAATTGATGCCCAGCTCCAGCGCCCGCTCGAAGAAGGGCCGGGCGTGCTCCTCGGGCAGCACCCAGTCGCGCCACGCGGGATCGCCGTAGGACATGCAGCCCAGCGCGATCCGCGAGACCTTCACACCGCTGCGGCCCAGCTTGACGTACTGCATCAGCCCTCCCTCCAGCTGTGTGTGGGCTTGAACCCCAGCATGGATTTCGCCTTGCTGATGTCGTAGAAGGACTGGGTGCCCGGCACGTCCTGCGTGTACGGCACGCCGGGGAAGACCTCCTCCAGCAGCTCGCGGCTGGGGCGGCGCATCACGCTGTCCTCGTTGGCGATGATGAAGGCCTCCATGCCGGTCAATTCGGTCTCCACGCCCAGCCGCACGGCCTGCGCGGCGTCCCGCACGTCGATATACGTCCACAGGTTCCACTTGCGTACCTGCGGGTCGGATTGCCACGCCTCCAGCCCGTCGTAGTCGCCGGCGTCGGGGTCGAGGACATTCGAGAAGCGCAGGCAGACCAGCTTCATCGCCGGGTGCTCGCGGCCGTACTGCTCGGCCAGCACCTCGCCCAGCAGCTTCGAGTGCGCGTACGACACGCGGCTCTCGCGCACGCTCTCGGTGATGGGCACGCTCGCGGGCGGCCCGTCGAAGGGGTAGCCCAGCAGCGTCTCGCTGGACGCCCACACCACGTTGTCGATGCCCAGACGCACGCACGACTCGAAGACGTTGTACGTGCTGACGATGTTCTCCGCGAAGGTCACGTGATCCGGCCGCTGCGTCGGCCCCGGAATCGCCGCGAGATGAACCACTGCGTCGATGGTGCCCCGGGAGTACTGCTGGTCGATGCCAGACAGCGCGCCCATCACCTCGCCGAAGTCGGTTAGGTCCACGCGGGTGAACGGGCCCTGCGCGGCCTTCGGCGGCGCGGCGTCCAGATTCAGCACCCAGTGCCCGTGGGCCTGCAACTCGCGGATGGTGGCGCGGCCGAGTTTGCCGCTGCCGCCCGTGACGATGATGTTCATGGAAGTCCTCCTGACAGGGGTGCTGGACAGACTGGAACGATACAGACGTCCCGATGCTAGCGCTCTGCCGCGCGGCCCCCACCGGACATCAAGAAACGCCCCGGACGCACGTGGCGTCCGGGGCGCGGCATGGGGAGACCGGGCTTACGCCTGGGTGTCCTCGGTCTTGTCGCTGGCCGTGTCGGTGCCCGACTCGGTGCTGGTGTCGGCCTTCTTGTCGCCGCCCAGGCCGAACTGCGCGAACAGATCGGCGTACACGTCGCCCAGCTTGGTGCTGATCTTGCCGCCCTGCTGCGCGTCCTTGGCGTTGTAGGCGTAGTCCGCGTCGCGGCCACGGCCACCGCGGCCACCGCCACCGGTGCGGGCGCCGCCGCTGCTGTAGCGGTCGCTGCGCGCGCCGCCGCCCTGCGACACGTAGTCGCGGGCGCCGCCGCCACCCTCGCGGGTGGGCGCGGGGCCACCGCCCAGGAAGCGGCGACGGCTGAGGCTGGCGCGCTGCTCCACGGGGTCGATGTTCAGGATCATCGCCTCGATCTCGTCACCCTTCTTGAACAGGTCGGCGGGGTTGTTCACGCGGTTCAGGTCGAGTTCGCTGATGTGGATCAGGCCCTCGATGCCTTCCTCGATCTCCATGAACACGCCGAAGTCCGTCATGCCGGTGATCTTGCCCTTGACGGGCGTGCCGGGCGGGTAGCGGTCGGGCAGCGCGCTCCACGGATCGTCGGTGGTCTGACGGATGCCGAGCGAGATGCGGCGCTCCTTGGGGTCGATCCGCAGGATCACGGCCTCGACCTCGTCGCCTTCCTTCATGACTTCGTTGGGGTGACGCACGCGCTTGGTCCAGCTCATCTCGCTGACGTGCACCAGCCCTTCCAGGCCGGGCTCGAGTTCCACGAACGCGCCGAAGTTGGTGAGGTTCGTGACCTTGCCCTTGACCTTCTGGCCGATGTGGTAGCGCTCGGTCGCGCCTTCCCAGGGGTCCTGGGTCAGGGCCTTCATGCTCAGGTTGATGCGCTCGCGGCCCTCGTCCACGTCGATGACCTGGACATTGACCTTGTCGCCCACCTTGACCACGTCGCGCGGGTGGTTGAAGCGGCCGTAGGTGAGTTCGCTGCGGTGCACCAGACCGTCGATGCCGCCCAGGTTCACGAACACGCCGAAGTCCGTGATCTCCACGACTTCACCCTCGAACTGCGCGCCGGGGGTCAGCTGGTGCACGGTCGCTTCGCGGGCCTTGGCCTTCTCGGCCTCCATGATCGCGCGGTGCGAGATGATCACGCGGTTGCGCTTGCGGTTGAGCTCGATCAGCTTGACCTGCAGCGGCTTGCCCACGTAGGGGTCGAGGTCGTTCACGCGGCGGGTGTCCACCTGCGACGCCGGCAGGAACGCGCGGATGCCCTCGACCTGGGCCACCAGACCGCCGCGCACCTTCTCGAGCACCTCGACCTCGAAGGCCTCGTCGGCCTCCTGCATCTTTTCCAGGACGCGCCAGCCCTTGTCCTGATCGGCGCGCTTTTTGCTCAGCACGATCTGGCTGTTGGGCAGGTCGACGCGGACGACGTAGGCCTCGATCTGCTCGCCCTGCTTGTACATCTCCTGGGCCTGTTCGAGGGTCACGGGCTCGTCGCCGAGCTGGTTGAGGGGAATGATGCCCTCGACCTTCGCGCCGATGTCCACGGCGATGCCTTCCTGGCCGATGAACACGATGGTGCCGTCCACGATGTCCCCGCGCGTGACACTCTGGGGTTCCTGCGCCTCGCTGGCGAGGATGTCCTCCATGGTCATGGCCGGGTATTCACGCTCCTCCACGGGGGTGGGAGCGCTGGTGGGGGCGGTGCCCGTCGCGGGCAGAGTCCCGCCGTTTTCGGCGGGGGTCTGGGTGTTGTCTTCCATGAACTCTTGTCCTCCTGGGTGCGGGGCCAGCTGGCCGCGTACCCTGCCTGATACCTGCCCGCGCGAGCCTTGGGACTCGACAACGGCGCGGCAACACCTCAGTGTAACAGACCGCAAGTCCCGTCACAAGCACGATCTAAACGCAGTGCAGCGAATTCTGATGCGTTTCTTTCGCGCCCCGCGCCCGCACGCGGCCCCCACGCGGTCTTGACGGCCCGCGGCCCGCCCGATATACTCCCTGTCGCTCCGGTCACAAGCGGGAGCACGCGTAGTGGGGCATCGTCCAATGGCAGGACACCAGTCTCTGACACTGTCGATCTAGGTTCGAGTCCTAGTGCCCCAGCCAACTGCAAGGAGGCCACTGATGTGGCCTCCTTCGCTTTGTGTGCCGGTTCAGACCCGGCCCAGCTCCCGCTGCACCTGCTCCAGCGCGTCCGGGTTGTCCAGCGACGTCAGGTCGCCCGTGACCGTCCCCTGCGCCACGAGGTCGCGCAGCAGCCGGCGCATGATCTTGCCCGAGCGCGTGCGCGGTAGCGTGGGCGTGATGACCACCCGCTGCGGCCGGGCGTACGCGCCCACCCCAGCCTCGATCTGCGCGGCGAGGTTGCCCTCCAGCTCTGCACTCGGCGTGTGCCCGGCCCGCAGGATCACGAACGCGAGTGGCACGGCCCCCCTGACCTCGTCCGGCACGCCGATCACGGCCGCTTCCGACACGGCCGGGTGGGTGATCAGGGCGGACTCGAGTTCCATCGTGCCAATCCGGTGCCCGGAGACGTTGATCACGTCGTCCACGCGGCTGGTGACCCACACCTGACTGTCGGGATCGATGGCGGCGGCGTCCGCGGTGAAGTAGCGGCCGGGGAAGCGGCGGAAGTACGTGTCCAGGTAGCGCTCGTGATCGCCCCAGATGGTGCGCGCCAGGCACGGGAACGGCTGCGTGAGCGTCAGGTAGCCGAGCGTTCCGGCGGGAACGGGCGCGCCGTCCTCGTCCACCACCTCCGGCACGTAGCCGGGGAGGGCGTGGCCGCACGAGCCGGCCTTGGTGGGCGTGACGCCGACCATGCACGACGCCCACGCGCTGCCGGTCTCGGTCTGGCCGTAGGTGTTGTTCACGAAGGCGTGGCCGCCGCCCAGCACGTCCCGTGTCCAGTGGAAGGTGTCCGGGTCGAGCGGCTCGCCCACCAGAGAAACCAGTTCCAGCCGCTCCGTGTGCGCGATCACGTCGTCGCCGGCGCGGCGCAGCATGCGCAGCAGCGTGGGCGCGGTGAAGAGCTTGTTCACGCCGTAGCGGCCCAGCACGTCGTAGAAGTGCGCGGGCGACGGGTAGTCCGGCGCGCCCTCGTACACCACCAGCGTGGCCGCCTGCGCCAGTCCGCCCACCGCGCCGAAGATCGGCATGACCAGCCACCCGATGTCCGCCGTGCACCAGTACACGTCGTCGGGGCGGATGTTCAGCGCCCACTTGGTGTTCGCGTACGCGCCCACCAGGAACCCGATGCCCGAATGCACCAGCCCCTTGGGCCTGGACGTCGTGCCGGACGTGTAGATGATGAAGCCCGGCGCGTTCGCCTCCAGCGGCGTCGGCGGGAACTCGGCCGGCATGCCGGCGGTGAAGTCCGCGTAGAGCACGTCCCGGCCCGGCGTCATGGGGACGTCCAGCCCCAGGCGCGGGATGACCACCACGCGCTCGACCGAGTCCACGCCCTCCAGCGCCTCGTCCAGCGTGGCCTTCAGGGGCACCACCTTGCCGCGCCGCACGCTGCCGTCCGTGACGAACACCACGCGCGGCCGGCTGTCCAGCAGACGGTCACGCACCGCTGCGGCCGAGAAGCCCGCGAAGCTCACGGAGTACACCAGCCCCAGGCGGTAGCACGCCTGCACCGCCGCGAAGGCCTCGGGCACGTTTGAGGAGTACAGCGTCACGCGGTCGCCCGGCACCACGCCCAGACCGTGCAGCGCGGCGGCCACGCGGTTCATCTCGGCGTATAGCTGCCGGTAGGTCCACGTGTCCCGCGCGCCGTCCTCGCGCTCGTAGTGCAGCGCTGCGCGGTCGCCGTGCGCGTCCAGATGGCGATCCACGCAGTTCACGGACACGTTGGTCGTCCCGCCCGGAAAGTACCGGAAGTCTCCGAACCCGCCCTCCAGCACACTCTCCCAGCGCATGAACCACGTCAGCTCGTCCGCCACGCCCTCCCAGTACGCGCGCGGATCGGCGGCGCGCAACTGCCCGGCCACCTCGGGCGTGACCGGGGCCACGCGCCGCAGGGCCTCGGTCGGTTCGACCAGCGGATGTCCGTCGAAGATCGCGCGTTCGTCCATGACTCCTCCAGGGTGGGATGTGGTGCCCGGAGGATACGCCCGCGGGTCAGGCGTGCAGGGCGGCCAGCACGTCCGGCACCTGCGCCGCGCCGGGCACGACCACCACGCGGTTCCCGGACGGATCGCGCGCCTGCACGCCGCGCCCCAGCGGCGTGACGTCGTGGCCCGCCGCCCGTAGGCGCTCCGTGACGCGGTCCAGGTCCGCCGCGTCCGGCACCTGAAGCGTCCAGTGGTGCAGGCCGCGTGAGCCGGGCTGTGGCGTGGGGCCGCCCCGGCTGCGCCACGCGTTGTTCCCGACGTGGTGGTGGTAGTCGCCCGCCGCCGCGAATACCATGTCCGGCGACTGCGCCGTGATGTTCAGGCCCAGCCCGCGCGCCATGAAGTCGTGCGTGGCCCCGGCGTCGGCCATCTTCAGGTGCACATGCCCCATGCGCGTGCCGTCGGGCGCTCCGGTCCAGACCTGATCCGTGTCCTGCGTGTTCAGCAGCTCCCGGATTCGGATGTCCTCGCGCCGCGCGGCCCCTTCCGTCATGCGGCGGGTGTCGCGGTCAAAGGGCCACTGCTCCTGCGGCCAGTCGTGGTAGACCTCGATACCGTTGCCCTCCGGGTCGTGCAGGTAGAAGGCCTCGTGCGTGTAGTGATCCGACTGGCCCAGCCGGATGCCCAGCGGAAAGGCGTGCGTAAACCAGCGCGCCAGATCCGGCCGGGTGGGCAGCACGACCGCCAGGTGGTACAGGCCCGTGGCGTTCGCGGCGGGCACGGGCGCGTCCGGCCGGCCGAGCAGGGCCAGCAGCGGCGTGCCCTCGGGCGTGCCCAGCACCGCGGCGCCGTCCTCGTGCACGAGTTCATTCAGGCCCAGCACCCGGCGGTAGAAGGCGGTCATGCCCTCCAGGTCGTGCACCGTCAGGGCGACCGGGCCGGGCGTGGTGTCGGGGTGGAGTTCGGGGATGGTCGTCATGCGGTCTCCTCTGCGGGTGCGCTGGCTGGCGTCCGGGCGGCCAGCTCCTGTCCGATCCGCACCACCTCGCGCGCCAGCACGTCGAAGTCGTCCTGCACGCTGCGGTGGTTGGCGATGGCGATGCGCAGGCAGTAACGCCTGTGCAGCGTGGTATACGACGGCACCGCGATGCCCTGCTCGTGCAGCTCCATCAGGATCTCCCTGTTCAGGGCGTCCAGCGCGCTGCCGTCCACGCCACCGGGATGGAAGCGGAAGCACACGATGTCCAGCCCGACCGGGGCCATGCGCTCCAGCAGTGGATCGGCGTCCACCAGGCTCGCGAAGTAGTGCGCCTGCTCAACGTTGCGGGTCATCATGCGGCCGAAGCGCTTCAGACCATGCTCCTTGATGGACATCCAGACCTTCAGTGCCCGGAACTGCCGGGAGAGCTGCAGGCCGTAGTCGGAGAACCACACCGCGCCGGCCGCCAGTCCCCGCTTCTCGTGCACCAGGTACTCCGGCGTCAGGGTGAAGGTGCCCCGGTGCGCGGGTTCGGACCGCACGACCACGCAGCCGGCCTCGAAGGGCATGTGCAGCCACTTGTGCAGGTCGAGCGCCACCGAGTCGGCCCGCTCGATGCCGCGCAGCAGCGGGCGCACCGCGTCCGACAGCACCGCCACCGCGCCGATGGCGCCGTCCACGTGGAACCACAGGTTCTCGCGCGCGCAGAGGTCGGCCAGCGCGTTCAGGTCGTCGATGGCCCCGGTGTTGATGGTGCCGGCGTTCCCGACCACCGCGATGGGCCGCCGCCCGGCGGCGCGGTCGTCCCGGATCGCCCGCTCCAGCGCGGCCACGTCCAGCGTGTAGTCCTCGCTGACCGCGACCTTGTGCAGCCCCACGCGGCCCAGGCCGAGCGCCTCGGCGGCCTTCTGCATGCAGCTGTGGACTTCTGTGGAGGCGTAGACCACCAGCGGCTGCGGGGCGGCGGCCATGCCCAGCTCGCGCACATCGAAGCCCGCGTTCACGTTGCGGGCGACCGCCAGCGCCACGAAGTTGGCCATCGACGCGCCGCTGACCAGCAGCCCGCTCGCGTCAGTCGGGAAGTCCAGCAGCTCCTTGATCCAGTCGATTACCTGCGATTCGACCAGGCTTGCCACGTGGTTGCCGCCGCCCACGTTCGGGTTCATGGTCGCCGCCAGGAATTCCGCCAGCGCGCCCAGCACCGTGCCGTTGCCCATGTACCAGCCCCAGAAGCGCGGGTGGACATTGCCCATCGGGTAGGGCTGCACGTCGCTCAGGTAGTCCGCGTAGGCGGCCTGGGCCCCCTGCGGCTCCCACGGGGCCGGCACGCGCAGGCGGGCCTCGACCTCCGGCGGCACCGGCTGCCACGCCGGGCGCTCGCGCAGCGTCGCCACGCTGTCCAGCGCGTCGTCCACCATGCGGTGGGCCAGGGCGCGCATGGCCGCCCAGTCCTGCGGGTCGAGGGTCTCGGGGGGTGGGGCCTGTGTGTCGCCGCTGATGTCCACGTCGTCCTCCCGGGCGCGCTGCGCGTCTACGCCGTCTTGAACTCTGTCAGGATCACGTGGATGTCCTGCGTGCCCACGTTCCTCAGCGAGTGCGGGGGCAGCGGCGCGGCCGCGCCCGCCGTGCCCGGCGCAGGCGACACGCCGTCCCGCACCGAGTCCATCATCACGGCGCCGTGCTCGTCGTAGCGCACGCACGGACTCCAGCCGATCACGTACAGCACGCCGCTCCACACGTGGGTGTGCACGGCCGTCTGCTCGCCGGGCCGGATGATCGTCTCCAGGACGCGCACCCGGTCGTCCTCGAACAGCACGGTGTGGTGCTCGGGCGCGGCGGCCACGGCATCCAGGTCATCCAGCATCCGTGGCCTCCACGCGGGCGAGGGTCCAGTCCTCGCGCGGCGGGGCGAACACGTCAAGCACCCGCGCGCCCTCCAGCACCGTCACCCGGTGCGGCAACCCCCCCGGGATGACCACCGTGTCGCCTGCGGCGGCCTCCATGATGTCCGGCGCGTCCGGCGAGCCGAACTCGAAGCGCAGCCGGCCCGACACGATCACGCTGATCTGCTCGTGCGGATGTTCGTGCCACAGCACGACGCTCCCGCCGCCGAGTTCAAACTGCGCGACCATCGCCTGCTCGCCGTGGACGTACTTCCGCGTGACACCCGGCGCGGGTTCCTCGGCCGGGACGTCCTTCCAGTTCCGCACAACTGCCTTCATGTGGCCTCCTATCGAGCCTCCATGATGCGCTGGTCAGTCGGCAGCAGTCTGGGTGGTCAGCAGG
Organism: Deinococcus metalli; assembly: GCF_014201805.1. Classification (NCBI taxonomy): domain Bacteria; kingdom Thermotogati; phylum Deinococcota; class Deinococci; order Deinococcales; family Deinococcaceae; genus Deinococcus; species Deinococcus metalli. The sequence continues at coordinate 30,733 of NZ_JACHFK010000017.1, forward strand.
ACGGCTGTTGTGGCACGACCGGAATGTTTCTCCGTGCGTGGCATCTCTGCCAGGTGGTCCAGTGACAGCTGCTTAGAAGAAGCCCACAATTGTCTTGATCTGCCCCGCTGCATTCACCTGCGCGTAGTCCATGCCGCGCAGCTCCACGCCGGGCCGCAGGGTCAGATGCCAGAAGAACCGCACATGACTGTGGTGAAGGTCGAAGTCCCCCTCCTGCGAGAAGACCGCGCCGGGATTGGCCGCGTGGAACGCACCGATGATGGCGTCCAGACCCGCGAGGTCCGTAGCATGCGAGCCGGGATCGGTGTAGTGTCCGTCCGGCGCCCAGACCCGGTCTAGCAGGAGCCGGCGAGTCGCGGCGTCCGGCTCGTTCCATGCGCCCAGGTAGCCGGTCAGCACGCCCTGCATCTTGTTGCGCCGCATGAGGACCTTGGCCGCCTCACGGTCGAGCTGGTACGGCTGACCGTCCGGGCCGAAGGCGTGCTTGAAATCGAAGGCGTCCGGGCTCGGCCCGTCGTGACACAGGCGGTCGAAGTGGGCATGGACGTCCGGCCAGGTGGGCTCGTGGTCGTCGGGCACCCACCACGCGGCGTAGCCGGGCCACTCGCTGTGGGCGAACCAGTCTTGGCGCTTGCCCATGGCCTCGGCATGCAGGCCCGCGTATGCGAACGCGAAGGCGGATTCCAGATCCTGCCACACCGTCAGCGTGTTCGCCGTCCGGCCCGCCTGGTCCGGGGTGCGGTACACCAGCGGTGTGCTGTCACCCGGCGGCCAGCGGAGGCCAAGAAAGCCCTGGCAGGACGCTGCCCCGCCGAAGACTCCGGCGATCCGATCCTCGAATTCCCGTACTTGTGGGTGGCCCCACGGTTCGTGCAGCAGTCCGGTCGTCATGAACACGATCTTGGCCATACGGGTCTCCTTCTCCAGGATCAACGACGGAGGCTCATACGGCTTCCGCGTGTGTGCTGGCCCTTGGCAGATCGCGGCCCATACCCTCTCGCACTGGTTCGGCGGCCTCCAACTCCCTCGCCGCGCAGGTCGAATTCTGAAACTGCGCTGCCGACCGATGCTCCCGGATATCAGCCGTGATGAATTCAGTTCGCGGTCTGCTCGATGTCCTCGGTGAGCCAGAAGTCCGGCGGGCCGCTCACGCCGGCGCGGCCCATGGCGGCCCTCAATTCCTCAGAGCCCTCGAAGTCGCGGGCCTGCGCCAGGGTGCCGAACGTCAGCGTGACCACGACCATGTTCGGGTTGCTGCTGTCGCGGTGAACGCTGGCCCCAACGGTTCCCGACCGCTGGCGCAGGTCGAGGGTGGAATCGTAGACGGGTTTCCACGTGGCGTAATCGTCGACGGCATGCCGGATAAACAGGGTGGCGGACATGGCGGCTCCTCTGGGGCAATGTGGCGAGGCGGGACAGGGCGAGCGGGCGGCCGGAAGCTCCGAGCAGGGCAGGGTGCAGCGTGTCCGGCGGCGCAGGGCTCGCCCGCCACGGACCCTGGGACCACTTGGACGAGGAAGGCGAGCGGACGGACGCGGCCGACGCGGAACAGCTACTGACGACCAGGTCATCATAATGTGAACACCTCCGCAACAGCCAACCGGGAGTGATGCCGGACGTGTCACCACCAGCGAGCCCAGCTCGGAAGACGGCGTCCGGCTGTGCCCACGCGGCTGGTCACTCTTCAGCTCCCCGATCTCTCCAGCCGCGCCACCATGTCCACCCGGTCCAGGCCCGGGCCGTAGCCGTCGGGCACGCGCCGGACCTCCCGGAAGCCGAAACGGGCGTAGTACGGCGCCGTGTGCTGGCTGGTGTCCAGGGCGACCTCGGCCACGCCCAGCGCCCGCAGCCGCTCCAGCCGGGCCTGCACCAGCAGCGTGCCGTATCCCCGGCGCTGGAGGCCACGCTCGACCATGCCCCACGCGAAGCCTGACGCGTGCTCCGTCCACCAGATCCCGCCGCAGGCGACGATTCGGCCGCCGTCCTGGGCGACCGTGTACTCGGCGCGCTCGTCTGCGGCCGGCGTGTCCAGTCCGTCCAGCCACTCGACGAACTCCGCGTGTTCGTGCGGCAGGAAGGAATGTGGCATGTTGCTGGCGAACAGCGCGAGGCACGCGGCCCGGTCGTCCGGGCGGTAGGGGCGCAGTGTGGGGTCGGGCATGCCCCAGGTTCGCATGGCGCGGGAGTTCCGGCCGCCCCGACGCCTCCGGTACACTTGAGGTCATGACCCAGGTTTCCACGCCGGAGTGGTACAAAAGCGCCGTCTTCTACGAACTCTCGGTCCGCACCTTCGCGGACGGCAACGGCGATGGCAAGGGCGACTTTCCCGGCCTGACCGGCAAGCTCGACTACCTCAAGTCGCTGGGCGTGGACGTGATCTGGATCCTGCCGTGCTACCCCAGCCCCCTGCGCGACGACGGCTACGACGTGGCCGACTATGTCAACATTCACCCGGACCTCGGCACCCTCGAGGACTTCAAAGTGTTCCTGCGAGAAGCGCACTCGCGCGGCCTGAAGGTCGTCACGGACTTCGTGACCAACCACACCAGCAGCGAGCACCCGTGGTTCCAGGCGGCCCGGCGCGGCCCGGTGCTGCCGGACGGCTCCCCGAACGAGTACCACGACTACTACGTGTGGAGCGAGGCCGGCAGCGAATACCCCGGTGCCCGCATCATCTTCACCGACACCGAGGTCAGCAACTGGACGCGCGACGAGATGTGCGGCAAGTACTACTGGCACCGCTTCTTCGGCCACCAGCCGGACCTGAACTACGACAACCCGAAGGTGCTTGAGGAGATCCTGAACGCCGCGCGGTTCTGGCTCGACCTGGGCGTGGACGGCTACCGCGTGGACGCCGTGCCGTACCTGATCGAGCGCGAGGGCACGAACTGCGAGAACCTCCCGGAAACGCACGACATCCTCAAGTCGATCCGGCGCATGGTGGACGAGGAGTACCCCGGCCGTCTGCTGCTGGCCGAGGCCAACCAGTGGCCGGAGGACGTGGTCGAGTACTTCGGCACCGACCATGACCCCGAGTTCCACATGTGCTTCAACTTCCCGGTCATGCCCCGGCTGTACATGAGCCTGAAAAAGGAGGACACCACCTCCATCCGCGAGATCATGGGCCGCCTGCCGGCCATTCCCGCGTTCGGGCAGTGGGTAACGTTCCTGCGCAACCACGACGAGCTGACGCTGGAGATGGTCACGGACGAGGAGCGCGCGTTCATGTACGCTGCGTACGCGCCGGACACCCGCATGAAGATCAACGTCGGGATCCGCCGGCGGCTGGCGCCGCTGCTGGACAACGACCGCCGCCGCATCGAGCTGCTGACCACCGTGCTGCTGGCGCTGCCCGGCAGCCCGATCCTGTACTACGGCGACGAGATCGGCATGGGCGACGACCTGTCGCTGGCCGACCGCAACGGCGTACGTACGCCCATGCAGTGGAACGCCGGCATGAGTGGCGGCTTTTCCACCGCCACGCCGGATCAGTGCTTCTTCCCGCCCATCGGCGACCCGGTATACGGCTACTCGCGCGTGAACGTGCAGAGCCAGGAGCAGGACCCCAGCAGCCTGCTGAAGTGGACGGCCCGGCAGCTGGAACTGCGCCGCCGCCACCCGGCCTTCGCGGTCGGGGAACTGGAATTCATCGACACCGACAACCCCGCCATCCTGGCCTTCACGCGCACCACGGAGGGCGAGACGCTGCTGATCGTGAGCAACTTCGCCGGGAACGCGCAGGCGGTGCACCTGGGCCTGGGCGCGCACGTGGGCCGCGTGCCCGTCACGCTGGCCGGCGCGAGCCACTTCCCGGCGGTGGGCGAGGCCCCCTACCCGATGATCCTCGGCAAGTACGACTACTACTGGCTGCGCCTGAACTGACGTGACAGCCCACCGTAACCGCGTCCTGATCGTCGTCGCCACGGCGGGGGAGGCCGCGCGGTTGGCGGACCTGGGCGCGCGGGTGGTCGTGAGCGGGGTCGGCCCGGTCGCGGCGGCCCTCGCCACGCAGGCGGCGGTGCAGCCCGGGGTGACCGCTCTGGTCGTCAGCGCCGGGATCGGCGGCGCGTACCCCGGCAGCGGGCTCGGCCCCGGCGACCTCGCCGTGTCGAGCGAGATCGTGCACGCCGACCTGGGCGCGTGGGACGGCGGCGCGTGGCTGGACCTGGATGCCCTGGGCCTGTCCGTGTGGCCTGACGCCGTCCAGGGCACGCGTTTCCCGGTATGGGCCGGAGCGGCGGAGGCCGCCCGCCGAGCCGGCGCCGCGTTCGGCCCCCTGCTCACCCTCAGCAGCGTGACGGGTTCGGCGGCGGGAGCGCTGGCCGTGGTGGCCCGGCACCCCGGCGCGCTCACCGAGGGCATGGAGGGCGCCGGCATCGCGCACGCCGCCCTGCTCGCGGGCGTGCCGGTGGTCGAGGTGCGGGGCGTGAGCAACCCTGTCGGCCCGCGGGACCGCGGCGCGTGGCGGATCGGGGACGCGCTGGAGGCCACCCGCCGCGGCGTGGAGGCGGTCCTCGACGTCGTCGGACGCTGACGGCGGGCCGTCCCCTTATCTGGCCATCGGCGCACTCGCTCGTCAGACGTTGTGGGACCAGCCGGCCTGAGTGCTGGAGGCGGTTCAGGGACGGCGGCCTCCCGGACTCCCGGGCCCAGACATGAACGACGCGCCCCGCTGCAATCAGCGGGGCGCGTTCGGCGTGGCCGTTACGGATTCAGCAGGGTACGCGCCTGGTTCACGGCGCCGGGGAAATCCACCTTGACGTGCACGGTCGTGCCGGCCGGCGTCTGCGGATCGACGTTGATCCAGTGGCTGGCGAGCACCGGCGGGTTCGGCTGCGGGTCGATGGCGCGCACCAGCACGCGGCCCTGCGCGGGCACGAACACGCACCAGCCTTCCGGCACGGTGGGCAGCGCCCGCACCGGCAGCAGGCTCTGGAGCGTCATGTCGTCCGGGGTGACCCAGTACTCGATCAGCAGGCTGGCCTGGGCGCGCTTCAGGTCGTTCTCGCCCACGTCGAGCTGGATCTCGATGGTGTCGGGCTTGCCGGGCACCAGGTTGGTCCAGCCGGGGATCACGTAACGGTTGCTGCCCGCGCTGCGGAACTGCTCGGGTTGGGACGGGGTGGTCATGCCCACAGCCTACCGTCCCCGCCCCCGCTGGGGTGTAACGGACTCAGCGCGACTGGGCCGTGCGGATCAGGGCGCGCACGGCCACGAAGCCCACCAGGAAGAACAGGAAGGGAATCACGTTCACGCTGATCTCGGCGTCCTTCTCGGGTTCCAGGGCGTTCTGGCGGCGGTACTTGATCATGTGTCCAGCGTACCCCGGTGGGCAGGACCCGGGCGCAGCCGGGCTTATGGGAGTGCCCACGTTCCGCTCCGTCCCGCTCCCCGGAGCGCCCCCGTTGCGGCCACGCGCGCCCCGCAGTAGAACGCGCGGTGTGACTGCCACCGATCCGCCCCGCACCATGCGCGCCCTGAGCAAACTCCATCCGGAGGAGGGCATCTGGATGGTGGACGCGCCGGTGCCCACGCCCGGCCCGAACGACCTGCTGATCCGGGTGCGCAAGAGTTCGATCTGCGGCACGGACGTCCACATCTACAAGTGGGACGAGTGGGCACGCAAGACCATTCCCGTGCCGATGGTCGTGGGGCACGAGTACGTGGGCGTGGTCGCCGGGATGGGGAGCGAGGTGCGCGGCTTCGAGATCGGTGACCGCGTGAGCGGCGAGGGCCACGTCACGTGCGGGCACTGCCGCAACTGCCGCGCGGGCCGCCGGCACCTGTGCCGCAACACCCTGGGCGTGGGCGTCAACCGCCCCGGTTCCTTCGCGGAGTACCTGGTGCTGCCGGCCTTCAACGCCTTCAAGCTGCCGGACGACATCCCGGACGACGTGGCCGCGATCTTCGATCCCTTCGGGAACGCCGTGCACACGGCCCTGCAATTCGATCTGGTGGGCGAGGACGTCCTGATCACCGGCGCCGGGCCCATCGGCGTGATGGCCGCCGCCGTGGCGAAGCACGTGGGCGCGCGCAACGTGGTCATCACCGACGTGAACGACTATCGCCTCGACCTCGCGCGCCGGGTGGGCGTGACGCGGGCCGTGAACGTGGCGCGCGAGAACCTGTGGGACGTCGCGCGGGGCGAACTGGACATGCACGAGGGCTTCGACGTCGGCATGGAGATGAGCGGGAACGGCGCGGCCTTCGCGCAGATGGTGGACGTGATGAACAACGGCGGTAAGATCGCGCTGCTGGGCATTCCCGCCGGCCGGGTGGACATCGACTGGAACGCCGTGATCTTCAAGATGCTGACCATCCGGGGCATCTATGGCCGCGAGATGTTCGAGACGTGGTACAAGATGGCCGCGCTGATCCAGTCGGGCCTCGACCTCACGCCCATCATCACGCACCACTACGCCGTGTCGGACTTCCAGCGGGGCTTCGACGACATGCTCGGCGGGCACAGCGGCAAGGTGATCCTCGACTGGGAGGACGGAGCCGGGGCGTCGTCAGCGTCCTCCTGAGCGCGGGAGCGTGGCGCGGCAACCCACGGCCCCAGCCCCCGACCCCCACCACCCGCGCCTACTTTTCCTGAGTGTGGTCGTGTTAACCTGTGCGGCGGAGGCCCGGCTCCCATGAACCAGGGGTGCCCGGCGACGAACACCACATGGACTACTACGAACTGCTGGGCGTGGCGAACAGCGCGAGCGCCGACGAGATCAAGAGTGCCTACCGCAAACTCGCCCTGAAGTACCACCCGGACCGCAACAAGGAAGCCGGCGCGTCCGAGAAGTTCACGCAGATCAACGAGGCCTACGCGGTGCTCAGTGACGCCGAGAAGCGCGCGCACTACGACCGCTACGGCAGCGCGCCGAGTGCAGGCATGCCCGGCGGCGACCCCTTCGGCGGCATGGGCGGCGCGGGCTTCGATCCCATGGACATCTTCGAGCAGCTGTTCGGCGGCGCCATGGGCGGCCGCGGGCGGCGCGGCCCGGCACGCGGCGACGACCTGGAAACCGAGGCCTTCGTGACGCTCGCGCAGGCCCGCGCGGGCGAGGAGGTCGAGGTGATGGTCGACCGCCTGACCACCTGCGAGCACTGCCACGGCAGCCGCACCGAACCCGGCGGCCAGCCGCCCAAGACCTGCACGACGTGCGGCGGCGCCGGCGCGGTGCGCGCCCAGGCCCGCACGATCTTCGGCGTGGTCGAGACGCAGCAACCGTGCCCCACGTGCCGCGGCGAGGGCCAGATCATCCAGGACCCCTGCACGGTCTGCAAGGGCCGGGGCCGCACGCTGAAGGCCGAACCCGTGAAGGTCAAGCTGCCGCGCGGCATCGACGAGGGCTACCGCATCCGCGTGGCGGGCAAGGGCAACGAGGGTCCGGGCGGCAACGGTGACCTGTACGTGCACATCGAGATGGAAAAGCACCCGCAGCTGCGCCGCGAGGCCGAGCACCTGATCTACCCGGCGAAGATCGGCTTCGCGAAGGCCGCGCTGGGCGGCCGGATCGAGGTGCCCACCCTGGACGGCCCGGTCAGCGTGGAGGTCAAGCCCGGCACGCAGCACGGCGAACTCCACCGCCTGCACGAGAAGGGCATGCCCCGCCTCCAGGGCCGCGGGAACGGCGATCTGGTTGTCGAGTACGACGTGATGGTGCCCAAGCCCGCCCAGCTGAGCCCCGAGGCCCGCGACGCGCTCCTCGCCTACGCCCGCGCGGTGGGTGACGAGGTGAACGACAAGCCCGAGGGGTTCCTCGGCAAGGTCGGGAAGATCTTCCGGGGCGAGTAGGTTCCGGCGGGGCCTCCAGCACCGGGTTGATCCCAGGAACGCCGCCGGCAGTCACGTGACTGCCGGCGGCGTTCCGTTTGGCTGGGACGGGTGTCCGTCGTCTGGTGGCCCAGGCGGCTGTCCCGGTTCGCCGGTCAGTGGAGCTGTTCCCCGGCGGGGCACGGCTGGGCGCCGCGACAGGCCCCCGCGCCGGCAGGTATGCTGCTCACGACTTTCGGTTCCTGTCCCGCTTCGCCCACTCCCGCCTGGAGGCCCCCGCCTGTGTCCGTTTCCCACCGCGCTTCGTCCCCTGTCCTCGAGAGCCGCCGCTCCCCGCTGCTGGTGTTCGCCGGGCAGAGCAACCGTCCGCTCGCCCAGGCCATCTGCGACAACCTGGGGATTCCGCTGGGCAAGAGCAAGACCGAGAAGTTCACGAACGACAACCTGATCGTCCACTACGAGGAGTCGCTGCGCGAGGGCGACATCTTCATCGTGCAGACCTTCAGCAACCCGGTCAGCGACTCGATCATGGAACTGCTGCTGATGATCGACGCCGCCAAGAGCGCGAGCGCCGGGCGCGTCACGGCCGTGATTCCGTACTACTCGTACGCGCGCAGCGATAAAAAAGACTCCCCGCGCATCTCCATCGCGGGGCGCCTGGTCGCGGACCTCCTGCAGGAGGCCGGCGCCGACCGCTTCCTGACCATGACGCTGCACTCGCCGCAGGTGCACGGCTTCTTCAAGATTCCCGGCGACCACCTCTCGGCCGACATGGTGCTCAGCCAGCACTTCAAGTCCATCGTGCCCGACGCGCACAACGGCGTGGTTCTTGCCCCGGATGCCGGCAGCATCAAGCGGGCCAGCCAGATCGCCCGGCGCCTGGACTCGGGCCTCGCCATGATCGACAAGGAGAGGCTGTCGGACACCGAGGTGCGGCCCCGCGCGCTGATCGGGGACGTCGAGGGCCGCACGGTGTTCATCGTGGACGACGAGATCAGCACCGCCGGGTCGCTGGTGGAGACGGTGAACATCGCCCGCAGTCTGGGCGCCAAGGACGTGTACGTGGCCGTCACGCACGGCGTGTACTCGGGACCGGCCATCCAGCGCATCGCCAGCCTGGACGTCACCCAGGTGGCGAGCTGCAACACGGTGCTGGTGCCGGAGGAGAAGATCGCCGCCTCGAACGGCAAGCTGGCCGTGCTGGACGTCGCGCCGCTGTTCGCCAACGCCATCTCCAACATCCACACCGGCGCGAGCGTGTCCACGCTGTTCACCTGAGCGCGGGCCACTGGCGAGCCAGCACAGGCGGCCGGAACAGCAGCAGGAGCAGTGCGCCCAGCAGCGTCAGCAGCAGGCCAGCGTGTCCGTCGCTCAGGAAGACCAGCGGCGTCAGGCCGGCCAGCGCGAGCGGCCCCACGTAGGCCCGCCCCAGCCGGGACGTCGCCAGCGCCACGCCCGCCAGCGTGCCCACGATCTGAGCGACAACGACGGGCAGGTACGCCGTCAGGACGCCCGCCAGCGTGAAGCCCAGCGCCAGCCCGGCCACAGCGGCGGCCAGGGCCAGCGGCGGCAGCGCCATCCGGCGTGACCAGGCCCACGCGGAGCACAGCAGGGCGGCCAGCAGCAGCGCGGGCAGCTGGAACACCGCGATCTTGGTGAGGGTCTCGCGGACGCTGCCCTGCGCGAACACCAGCGCGATGTCCTGCGCGGTGATGATGTCCTGATAGCTCCACTCCAGATGCGTGACCGCGCCCAGCGCCGAGCGGCCCTGCCGGGTGGGGAACAGCGTGTAGCGCTGGAACTTGGCGGTCCGGTTGGTGGTCACGCGCAGGCTGAACGCCCGGATCGCCTCGCGCCGCTGCGCCAGGTCGTAGCGCCAGCTGCGCGCGCCCTGGTTGCGGTATGTCACGTTCACCTTCACCACCCCGCCGGCCGGCACGGTGCCCTCCCACGTGGGGTCGCGGTCGGGGGCGGCGCGGCGCACCTCGCCGTTCACGGTCATGCGGAAGGCATTCAGGGTGCCGCTGCCCGACGGCAGGGGAAACACGAAGCGCAGCGTGGCCGGCGTGCGGCGCGGGTTGGTGAAGGTGTAGTCGGCGGTGAAGGCCGCGTTGTAGTACTGGCCGCGCCCCCCGGCCGGCTCGACGAAGGTCAGGGCCGTCACGATGCCCGACGAATCGAGGTTGACGGGTTCCTCGGTCGGCTGGGTCACGGCGCGGGTGTACTCCACCCGGTCGCCGCGCCGCGTGAAGTCCTCGCGCAGGGTCTGCAACGACCCGCCGTCTGGCTGGCCCAGGTACGGCAGCAGGGCCTCCCACCCGCCCTGGGCGCGCACGCGGGCGTAGAGGTCGGGCGGCAGGGTCAGCGTGCGGGTGTAGGTGCGCGTGTCCAGCACGCTCACACGCGGGGCCGGCTGGACGGTCTGGCCGCCGTCCGGGTCGGCAGCGGTGGCGTAGCGGGCCGACTGCTGCGCGCCCAGCCGGGCGTCTACCGCGTGCCGGCTGATCCGCAGCAGCACGGTGCCGGCGCCCACAGCCGCGAGCACCAGCGCCCAGCGGCCCACATCCGAGATTCGGCGGCCCAGCCAGCGGCGCCGGACGCGGCTGCGCGCCGGATCGAGCACGCCCAGGAGCAGCCCGGCGACGAGCAGGATCAGCAGGAGCACGCCCGCCGGCCGCGCCAGCCCGGACAGCGCGTGGAGGGCCTGCTGGAGAATGTCTAGGGCCGTCTGAACCATACGGAACCTCCACGATCTTGAGTGGTGTACTCATATGAGTACATATCTCGGCCGGGTTCCGGTCGTCCGTCTTAAGGTGCATGCCGACCCCGAGACTGACCAGAAGAAAACAAATCGATTGACAAAACAAAGCATTGAGAGCACACTGGACGCATGACCACCACGCCCGTGCTGCCTGCCACCACCCACGTCGGCCCGGTCACGCTGCTCGCGCGTGATCTCGCCGGCCTCAGCGCGTTCTACCAGCGTCTGCTGGGCCTCAAGGCGACCGCACAGACGGCCGCAGGTGTCACGCTCGCCGCGCACGGCACGCCGCTGCTGCACCTCCAGGCCGCGCCGGAACTGCCCGCCGCGTCCGTCAGCCGGCCGGGGCTGTACCACACCGCGTTCCTGCTTCCCACCCGCGCCGACCTGGGACGATGGCTCGCGCACGCCGCCCGGCTGGGCCTGCGGATCGGCAGCGGCGACCACCTCGTCAGCGAGGCCTTCTACCTGACCGACCCCGAGGGCAACGGCATCGAGGTCTACGCGGACCGGCCGCGCGACACCTGGACGTGGCGGGGTGGGCAGGTGCAGATGGACACCTTGGCCGTGGACGGCGCTGCCGTGCTCCACGCGGCCGGTATCGACCCGCAGCGCCTGGACGCCGCGGCCGCGTATGCCGGGGCGCCGGCTGGCACCTCCGTTGGGCACGTCCACCTGAAGGTCGGCAACGCCGCGCAGGCCGCCCGCTTCTACACGGACGCCCTGGGGCTGGACGTGGTCGCGGACATGGGCAGCGCGGCCTTCCTGTCGTGGGGCGGGTACCACCACCACCTCGGCGTGAACGAGTGGCACACCGCCGGGCATGGCCGCCCGGCCGCGCCCGCCGCCGGGCTGGGCGGCGTGGACTTCGTCACGGAGGATCTGGGTGCCCTGCGCGCCCATCTGGCGGGCCGCGACGGCGTGACGGACACGCCGGACGGCGTGACCTTCCACGATCCGTGGGGCAACCGCGTGACGGTGCGGCAGGCGTAACGCCCCAACCCGGGCGTCGTACGCTGGGTCATGGTCCCAGCTGTCCTGCGCGGTGCCGTGCTGCTGCTGCTCGGCGCGCTGCCGTCCACCCAGGCGGCCGTTCCCGTGAACGCCGTGCTGGTGCGGGCACCGGGTGAACAGGCCCCGTACCTGCTGGGCGCGTGGCACGCCGGACGCTGGCGGCCCGGGGATGCCGCGCTGGCCCGTGAAGTGGGGGCGGGCCGCTACGTGCGCCACACCCCGACCGGCCCGGTCCGCCAGGTGGAGGTCGCCGCCCCCGCCTCCCTCGGCCCGCCGTGCGAGGAGACGTACCTCGCCCAGCTGCGGCCCGGCACGGCGGCCCGCACCTTCGAGGTCTACACCAGCGCCGCCACGCCGTCGCGCCCGGTCACGGCCCTGCCGCTCACGAACAGCATGTACCGGGGCGTGGTGCGAGAGTATCTGATCCGGCGCGGCGTCCGCGCGCCCGACGTGCACCTGACCGCCCTGCTGCGCGCCGACCTGGACGGCGACGGCACGCAGGAGGTGATCGTCGAGGCCAGCCGGTTCCGGGAACGCAGCAGGGCGTTTCCCCCGCCCACCGGGCAGCCCGGCGACTACAGCGTGCTGCTGCTGCGCCACGTGTCCGGTGGGCGGGCGGTGACCACCGTGCTGGGCGCGTACGTCGCGCCGCCCACGCCCTGGACGCCGGACAGCGCTGGACCGATGCCGCTGGCCAGCATCTACCGCCTCGCGGGGCTGGTCGACGTGAATGGCGACGGCCGCCTGGAGCTGATCACGTTCGGCGCGTACCACGAGGGCGACGCCTTCGCCGCGCAGGAGTGGACACCGGCGGGCGGCCTGAAGGTGCGCCTGGAGACCGGCTGCGGCGTGTGACCACAGGCTGCCTATCCCAGGCCGGCGCCTCTGGCCCGGACGATCGCTTCGGCCCGGTCGGCGAAGTGCAGCTTCGAGAAGATGTTGCTGATGTGGTTGCGCACCGTCTTGGGCGACAGATCGAGGGCCCGCGCGATCGCTGCGTTGTTCTCCCCACGAGCGATTGCCGAGAGCACCTCCCGCTCGCGGGGCGTGAGTTCCGGAAACACGTTCGGCGTGCGCGGCTCGTCGAAGTACGTGATGAGCCGGCGGGCGATGCCCGGTCCGAAATACGCCTCGCCGCGCGCTGCGGCCTGCACGGCCCGCAGCAGTTCCAGCGGATCGGCGCCCTTCAGGACGTAGCCGCGCGCGCCGGCCCGCAGGGCCTGGAAGACCATGTCGTCGTCCTCGAACATGGTCACGATCACCACGCCCAGGTGCGGGCTGGCCCGCGTGATCTCGCGCGTGGCGTGCAGGCCGCCGCCGGGCATCCCAATGTCCATCAGGATCACGTCCGGAACATGCTCGAGGGCCAGGCGGATGATGCCGGGCGCGTCGCCGGCCTCACCGACCACCTCCATGCCCTGGCCGCGCAGCAGGGCCGCGACGCCCTCGCGGAACAGGCGGTGGTCGTCGGCAATCAGCACCCGCAGGCCGGGTAGCCCCGACGGTACCGGCAGGTCGACGTCACCCACGCGCAGGCCCCAGCGGCAGCACGGCAGTCACGCACGTTCCGTCCGGCCCGCTCTGCACGGTCACGTGACCGCCGAGTTCCCCGGCCCGCTCGCGCATGCTGGCCAGGCCCACGCCCGGCACCACGGCGGCGGGCAAGCCGCGCCCGTCGTCCTGCACGCGCAGTGTCAGCAGCGCCGGGGTGGCGTCCACACTGAACTGCACCGCCGACGCGTGGGCATGGCGGGCCGCGTTGGTCAGGGCTTCCTCCGCGATCCGCAGGGCGGCGACCTCCACCGCCGCCGGCAGCGCCGGGAGGCTGTGGGGAAGCTGCGCGCTGACGTGCAGATCGGGACGGGTGGCGCTCAGGCGGGACAGCACCCGCTCGCGCAGCACGCCGCCGAGGCCCAGGTCGTCGAGCGCGGGCGGCCGCAGTTCGTCCACCAGCCGGCGCACGTCTGTGACCATGGTCTGCGTCTCGTGCTCCAGCCGCTCCAGCAGGCCCGCTGCCGCGGCCGGATCGCTGGCGAGTTGCGAGCGGGCCGCGCTCAGGCCCCACGTCACGCCCGCCAGCGCCGGGCCCAGGCCATCGTGCAGGTCGCGGCGCAGCCGTCGGCGCTCCTCCTCGCGCGCGTACACCAGCGCCTCGCGGGCCCGCTGCACGTCCAGATCCAGGCGGGCCGAATGCACCGCCAGGCCCGCCTGTCGCGACAGCGCCCCAAGCAGTTCGGTCTCGGACACGGTGAAGCCCTCCGGGCCGCGCGGCCACACCCGCAGCTCGCCCGCCACGGCCGCTTCCCCGGAGGCTTGATCCGGCGCCTCCAGGCGGTACACCTGCGCCTGTCCCAGTGGAGCGTCCTCACCACTGGCGGCGACGTGCCCGGCGCCGTCGTGTACCTCCACGCGCGGTAGGCGCAGCGCGCCGGCCACCGTGAGGGCGATGGTGGGCAGCAGCTGGGCGGGCTGCACGGTGCTCTGGAGCTGCCGGCCCAGGGTGGACAGCACCCGCGCCGGGTCGTCGCGCTCGCCGAACAGCACGCGGGTCACGCCGCGGCGCGCAGCCGCCCGTACCGGCTCGAAGGTCACCGCGACCAGCAGGGCCCCCAGGACGGCGGTCGGCGCGCCCGCGGAATGGCCGGTGACCTGCTGGCCGACCACCAGCACAGCCAGCGCGTAGCAGCCCGCGACCAGTGCAGCCAGCGCCGCGAACACCAGCGCGCGGTTCAGGAACAGCCGCAGGTCGAAGAGCCGGGTGTGCAGCACCGCCAGGGTCAGGCCTCCCACGAACAGTTCACTGTGCGGCAGGGCGCCGTCCAGGCCGCTCAGGACGTCGCTGTGCAGCACCTGCCCCGTGATGAACGCGGCCGTGCTGAAACTGTCCGGCAGGATCGCCAGGGCCAGCCACAGCACCTGTAGGCGGCCCTGCGCGCGCCCCTGCCACGCCGCCACGCCCAGACACGCGACGCTCAGCAGGGGGTAGCCGACCAGCACGGATAGGATCTGCGGCGGGCTGGTGACCGTGAAGGCCGCCCACGCCGCGTAGCCGTACGCCAGCGCCACCAGCGCCCGCGCCCGGCTGGGCACCCGCAGGAAACTCCAGCACAGGTGCAGCGACAGCGGCGCGAGCAGCCAGATGTGGATGGTATGGCTGAACGCGCTCCCCACATGCAGGCGCGCGTCACTGAGCAGGTCGCCCAGCGTCAGCGGCCCCACCATCCAACTGGGCAGCGTGACCAGCACGGCCCACACCGACAGCGCCAGCAGCTGCGCGCCGGGGTGGTTCGGCCGCTGCGCGAACAGCCACGCGGTCACGGCCATCACGCCCAGGAATTCCAGCAGCTGCCACGGAATGTCCCGCCCCATGAAATTCTTGTTGAAGAACCCGGGCATCACCTGTCCGAACGCGCGCAGCAGCGTGGGCGTCTCGGTGGCGTGGAGGGTCACCGGCACCGTCACCGTCTGCCCGCCCGTGGTCTGGAAGGTCTGGCCCAGGCCCACGATGTTCCTCTGCACCGTGAATGTGACCGCCTGTCCGTCGTGCAGTGGCCCCACCGCCGCGCGCCACGCCGACAGGCGGTCGACATCCAGCCAGCTGTCGGGCGTCACCGGGATGGCGTGCCCATTCACCCCGACCAGGAGGTCACCGGGGCGCAGGGCGGCTGGCTGCGCCGTGTCCAGGGCGTCGGCGAACACCGGGCGGTCGTCCCCGATGAAGGCGACTGTCGAGCGCCAGCCGGCGTCCGGCGCGGCCAGCCGCCACGCCTTCTGAACGCACGACGCGCTCAGCAGCGCGCCCAGCAGCAGCGCCGCGCGGGCCGCGCCCCAGCCCCATGCCTGGCCGGCCGTGACCACGGGGCGGCCCTGCCATTGCCGCGCTGCCGGCCAGCTCCCCACACCCAGGGCCCCCGCTGCCAGGAGCGCCAGCGGCCAGCGCGGCAACCCGCCCAACACGAGCGCGGCGGCCAGCACCAGCGTGGCGGCCAGCGGACTCACGGCCACGGCGGGCCAGCGGACGGCGCGGACGGGGTGCGGCAGGGCGCTCAGCATGAAGCCTCCGGACGGTCACGGCGAACAGCAGAACCATTCCACTATAGGAGGCCCGCGCTACTTCACGCGCAGCACGCCGCCCACCGGCCACACCACGCCGTTGCTGACGGTGATCGGCGTAAACACCACGCTGACGTCGTCGAAGAACGGAGCCGGAAAGCCGCTGGTGTCGCCCGGCACGTCCCGGAACACGAGGCGCAGGGTCTGGCCGCTCAGCGTGGGCGTGTCTGCTCCGCCCGCGAAGGCCTTCTCGAAGTCGGGAAAGCTCGCCAGCAGGTGGACCCGCGCCGCCTTCGCCAGGGCCGCCGGCTGTCCGCGCGTCCCCGCCGCCTGCACCCCGCCGTCGGTGGGGGGCAAGACGATGACAGGCCCCTTGCCCTTCAGCGTGGCCTCCAGCCCGGCGTCCGTGAGCGCCTGGCGAAAGCGGGCGAAACTCAGTTCCGGCGCTCCTCCCGAGCCCTGCCTGGCCAGGAAGTCCCAGGCTGACAGCGGACTGACGGTGCTGAAGGTCACGCCCTCTCCGGGACCGTGACCTCCCGGCCCCAGCAGCGCGACAATCCCGGTTGCGCCCGGCGCTCCGACGACCAGGGTCGAATTGAGTGTTCGGGTTCCCTGACGGAACGCGTACGCCTGGGTATCGGGCGTCATGTCCTCCTGCCGCACGGCGATCACGGCGCCGGGCTGCAGGCCGCGCGCCAGCACGTCCTTGCCCCGCACGACGTCCACCGGCGCCGTCCAGGCATTCAGGATCAGGGCCTTGCCGTATCTGCCGTCGCTGACCTTCGCGTCCTCGAAGGCCTGCGTCTCGTCCACCAGCGTGGTCCCCGCGCCGCCTGCCGAGTGGAGCAGGTACGCGTGCCCGTCTCGCACGGTGGTCTTGAGGGTGGACAGCGTGCGCCCACCGGCCCGCACCTCCAGCGTGTGCGGCCCGGCCGGCAGCGGCGCGTACGCTCCGGCGTCGGTTCCCTCGGTGGTCAGCAGCGCGTGTCCGTCCACCCGCACCTCCAGCGGGGCAACCGGTGCTGGCGTTGCGGACACCGCCGTGTTCAGCGCGTGCAGCAGGCCCGCCGCGCCCGCATGAGAGAGGCCCAGGGCGAAGGTGACGGTCAGCAGGTGTCGGTTCATCGTTCCCTCCGCCACGAGCGTGCGCTCCCGGCCGTCCCGGGCACCAGGGAGCACGCTCCCACGGGCCCGGGACACGGCCCACTGGCCGCCGGGGCGGTCATGGCCCGATCACGGCCCGCGTGGATGCTGTCGGTGGAGGGACCGGTCCCGGTTCCCTTCAGGGAGGGTCATGATGCGTTCCGTCCGCCTGCGCCCGCTCGTCATCCGCTCCGTCCTGACCGTGGCCGCGCTGGGGCTGGCCACCGCCACCCCGGCGCAGGCCGCCGCGCTGTACTTTCTGCGGCTGGAGGTCAAGTCGTCCTCCGAGGCCGTGTGCTACCGCTTTGCGCAGGACACCGCCCGCAGCCTGGGCTACGCGAACGTCCGGCGCGGCCCACTGGAGGTCGCGGGTGAGAAGAGCGGCGTGTACGTGTCCACCACCTGTGTCGGCCGCGGCTCCGCGCGGGTCATGGCGGTCGTGATGGCGACCAGCGACTCGTTCCCGGCCGCCCGGCAGATCGCCACCGAGTTCGCGAACCGCCTGGGCGGCATGATCTGTATCGACACCTGCTGACCGGGCGGGCGCGTGCTCTACACTCCGGGACGATGAGCGAGCCGGTCGGAGTGGAGCGCGTGGCTGTGGGCCGCGCCGAGGACATACCCGAGGGCTGGCAGGGCACCGTGACGGTGGCCGGGGTGGGCGTGCTGGTCGTGAACCACGAGGGCACGTACTACGCCCTGCGTAACAACTGCACGCACAAGGACTACCCGCTGCTGGGCGGCGACGTCAGCATGGGCCGCATCACCTGCGAGAAGCACGGCGCGAAGTTCGAACTCGCGACCGGCAAGGCCAAGACCCTGCCCGCCGTCAAGCCGGTGAAGATCTACGCCACGGAAACAGAGGACGGCGTGGTGTACGTCCGTCCCCTGTAGGCGCCGCGCCCGAGCCGCCCGGTCAGCGCCGGCCCGAACCGCCGTCGACCTCGTTCTGGAGTTCCGCCGTCTCGCCCTGTGGCAGATCGCCGGCCGGTTCGACCACGTGGGACGGCACCTGGCTGCTGGGCGGGGTGTAGCCCGGATTCGGGTCGATGTCGCGCTGGCGCTCCAGCACCGCCGCGCCCACCGCCGCCGGGATGCCCACCCCGGCCGACGGCGCGACCTCGTCCAGCACGTCGCCGCCCAGGCCCTCGACCGTCTCGGCCCCCGCGAAGTCCGGGGTCTGCGCCGCGTGCTCCATGGCGCCCACGTCGCGCGTGGCGAGGTGGTCGAAGGTGCCGGTGACGGTCTTCGCGCTGGGCAGTTCGACCGGCGTGTACTTCTCGCTGTCGGACGATCCCACGCGGTCGTCGCCCGGCGTGGTCGTGTACGCGACCTGGTGGTGGTCCTTGACGTCCGTGGCCTCGAAGCCGGTCTGCGCGCCGTCGCCGGTCAGGGGCGGATTGCTGCGTTCATCGTCGCTGCGGGTCATGCCCACCAGTGTCCGTCAAACGTGCTCCCGGCGCATTTCCGTTCCCTTGAGACCTTCTGCGGGCCTCCTCATGCAGGTCACAGCAGCGCCAGGACGTCCACATGGTTCTCCTCGCGGGCCAGATCGGCGGCCGAGCGGCCGTCGTCGGTCGTCGCGTCCGCCTGCGCGCCGCATGCCAGGAGGAAGGCCACCAGCGCGGCGTTGCCGTTCTGCGCCGCGCCCATCAGGGGCGTGAAGCCGTCCGCCTGCTCGGCATTCACGTCCGCGCCGGCCGCCACCAGCACGCGGGCCAGCGCCTCGTGGTTGCCGGCCACCGCCGAGTGCAGCGGCTGCACCTGCATGGGGTTGCGGCTGACCGCGTGCACGTCGGCGCCGGCCTCCAGCAGCACCTGTGCGGCCTCCGCGCGGCCGAAGAACGACGCCAGGCCCAGCGGCGTGAAGCCGTCGGGGCTCACCGCGTTCACCAGCGCCGGGTCCCCGGTGATCAGGGCGCGGACGCGCGCCGCGTCGCCCACGGCCGCCGCCTCGAACACGTCCAGCGGCGCACCGTGCTCGATCAGCACGCGGGCCATGTCGTGCCGGCCGTAGTACGTGGCGAACAGCACGGGCGACACGCCCATGGGGCTCACGGCCCGCAGCAGCGCCGGGTCGCCGTGCACGAGCGCCCGCACGTGCACGGCGTCGTTCGCCTGGATCGCCAGGAACAGGTCCCGTTCGGTCTCGGTGGTCATGCCGCATGGTACGGGTCAGACGGGCCGGCCCTGCCGGCAGTGGGGTCAGGTTAGGATCGCACTACGCACAGGAGGCCCTATGACGTGGTGGCAACGCAGCGTGGTGTACCAGATCTACCCGCGCTCCTTTCTCGACTCGGACGGCGACGGCGTGGGCGACCTGCCGGGCATCACCTCGAAACTCGACTACCTGCACACGCTGGGCGTGGACGTGATCTGGCTGTGCCCGGTCTACCCGCACGGCGGCGTGGACGGCGGCTACGACATCACCGACTACCGCAACATCGCCCCCGAGTTCGGATCACTGCCCGACTGGAAGGACCTGCTGGCGGGACTGCACGCGCGCGGCATGAAACTGGTGATGGACCTGGTGGTCAACCACACCAGCGACCAGCACCCGTGGTTCCTGGAAGCCCGCAGGTCCACGGACAACCCCTACCGCGACTACTACCTGTGGCGGCCGGGCGAAGGCGGCGGGCCGCCCAGCAACTGGGGCTCGCACTTCGGGGGCAGCGCGTGGCAGCTCGACCCCGCCACGGACGAGTACTACCTGCACCTGTTCGCCACCGAGCAGCCGGACCTGAACTGGGAAAATCCCCGCGTGCGCCGTGAGGTCTACGACCTGATGACGTTCTGGCTGGACCTCGGCATCGACGGCTTCCGCATGGACACCATCAACATGCTGTCCAAGGTGCCGGGCTTTCCGGACACCGCGCCCGGAGCCGACTACGCGTATCCGCTGGCCGAGGAGCACTTCCTGAACGGTCCGGAACTCCTGACGTACCTGCGCGAGATGAGAGCGGAGGTGCTGTCGAAGTACGACGTGATGACGGTGGGGGAGACGCCCGGCGTGAGCCCCGACGCCGCGGCCGTGCTGACAGACCCGCAGACCGGGCCGCTGAACATGATCTTCCAGTTCGACCACATGGCCCTCGACAAGGACCCGGCCAGCGCCCGCCCGCGCTGGACGACCGTGCCGTACAGCGTGCCGGAACTCAAGACGGTGCTGGGCCGCTGGCAGACCGAGTTGCATGGCCGCGGGTGGAACAGCCTGTACCTCAGCAACCACGACGTCCCCCGGCTGGTGTCCCGCTACGGCGACGACGGCGCGTCCCGTGTGCCCTCGGCCAAACTGCTCGCCACGCTGCTGTTCACGCTCCAGGGCACGCCCTACGTGTACCAGGGCGACGAACTCGGCATTCCCAACGCGAAGTTCACCAGTATCGACGACTACCGCGACGTCGATACCCTGAACCTCTACCGCGAGGACGTGATCGAGGGCGGCCGCGACCCGGCCGGCGTGCTGGAGATGATCCACAACAAGGGCCGCGACAACGCCCGCACGCCTATGCCGTGGACCGGTGGCGAGAACGCGGGCTTCACGACCGGCACGCCCTGGATCCCGCTGAACCCCACGTTCCGCGACATCAACGCCGAGACGGTCCTGGCCGACCCGGACTCGGTGTACTGGTACTACCGCGACCTGATCCGCCTGCGCCGCGAGCATCCCTCTATCGTCGAGGGCCGCTACGACGACCTGCGCCCGGAGCATCCCACGCTGTACGCCTACTTGCGCACGCACGCGCAGGAGCAGTTGCTGGTGCTCCTGAACTTCGGGGGGCAGGCCCTCGACCTGGACGGGGTGCTGGACATCCCGGCGAACGCGGCACTGCTGCTCGGCAACTACGCTGCGCCAGGCGAGGTGCCGGCGGGCGTTCTCCAGCCGTGGGAAGCTCGGGTGTACGTCACTCGCAGTGCCGAGGAGATGGGCGCGCTGGACTGAGGTTTGGCTGGGCTGGAAGGTGGGCGCCTGCGGCGGGCTTCCCCACCCCCCAGCCCCCATCCCCAGAGGGGACGGGGGAGCAGCGCTGCGCTCGGCATGTGGTCGCCATCTTGCTCGAGCTGGCCTCTGACGGAGTCTCGTTGGCGAGGGGCTGCGTTCTTGCCTCGTCCGTTGGCGCCGTCACCGCCCGCGCGCTGCGCGCACGATGGCTTTCGGTCAGGGGCAGGGTGGATGCTTCAGTTTTTCCGGGTGCCAGTCCATATCGGCGGTGGCCCTCAGCTCTCTGTGCCTATCCCCTCGCGCGCACGACCATCGCGATGCCCATGCCGCCGCCGATGCACAGGCTGGCGACGCCGGTTTCCTTGCCGGTGCGCCGCAACTGGTGGATCAGCGTGACCAGCACGCGTGCGCCCGACGCGCCGATGGGGTGCCCCAGCGCGACCGCCCCGCCCGTGACGTTCACGCGGGCGGGGTCGGCCTTCAGGTCGCGCACCGCGGCGAGGGACTGCGCGGCGAAGGCCTCGTTTAGCTCGAACAGGTCCACGTCGGCCACGCCCAGGCCGGCCCGCTCCAGCGCGATGGGGACGGCCTTCGCGGGGCCGATGCCCATGATCGCCGGGTCCACGCCGATGGCGGCGTAACTCGCGATCTCGGCCAGCACCGGCAGGCCGTGCGCCCGCGCGTACTCGGACGTGGCGACCAGCAGCATGGCCGCGCCGTCGTTCAGGCCGCTCGCGTTCCCGGCGGTGACGGTTCCGTCCTTTTTGAAGGCGGGTTTCAGTTTCGCCAGGGCCTCCAGCGAGGTGGCGCGCGGGTACTCGTCCGCACTGAACACGGTCGGGCCCTTCCTGCTCGGCACCTCCACACTGACCAGCTCGTCGCTGAAGAACCCGCCCTCCAGCGCTGCGGCGGCGCGCGTCTGGCTCTCCAGCGAGAAGGCGTCCTGCTCCTGGCGCGTGATGCCCCACTGCGCGGCGATGTGCTCGGCCGTGATGCCCATGTGGTAGTCGCCGAACACGTCCGTCAGGCCCTCGGACAGGATGGAGTCCACCACCTGACCATGCCCCAGGCGGTAGCCCTCGCGGGCGCGGGGCAACAGGTACGGCGCGCGGCTCATGCTTTCCGTGCCGCCCGCCACGTACAGCTGCCCGTCTCCAGCTCTCAGGCCCTGCACGGCGCTGATCACGGCCTGCAGACCGCTGCCGCACACGCGGTTCACCGTCAGGCCCGGCACGTCCTGCGCCAGCCCCGCCCCGATGCCCACCTGGCGCCCCACGTTCATGCCCTGGCCGGCCTGGAGCACGTTGCCCACGATCACGTCGGCGACGTCTGCACCGTCCATACCGTCCAGCACTGCCCGCGCGGCGGTCACGCCCAGCTGCGCGGCCGACACGTCCTTCAGGCTGCCGAGAAAACTGCCGATCGGCGTGCGCCGGGCCGCCACGATCACTGCGTTGTTCATACGCGGAGTGTAGCGGCGGGGCGTTACAGGAACCGAGACGGGGCGAACGCTCCGGCGCCGTCCGGCCGCTCAGTACAGGTTCCCGCCGCTCGCCGTCTTCGTCACGGTCTTCACAGACCCGAGCGCGTCGTAGGACTTCACGGTCAGGGTGTAGGTCCGGCCCAGCACCGGCGGGTTCCAGAAGGCTGGGGAGGTGTACTGCGCGAACCAGTCGCCTCCGTTCGTGCCGGCGGGATTCTTGTAGTACATGCAGTCGACGCCCGGGGCCGAGCACTCCGCCGCGCCCGTGCTGCCCACCAGGGTGCCGTTCACGTACACCTGAAGTCTGTTCACCGTCGACGTGCTGAACCTGGAGGACGTCGTGCCGAACACCACCCACCGGCCGCCCGGCACCGGCGTGATGCCCTCGACCGTCAGGTTCGGGCTCAGGTTCAGCGTCGGGCTGGGGATGGTCTGTGGCTGGAGGTTGCCGGCAGCCGGGCCGGAGGTCTGGCCGCAGGCCGCGAGGCCCACGAACAGGGTGCAGAGGAGGAGGGAGGAGCCGGGCAGTCGCGTGGGCATGGGTGCTCTCCTGGGACGCCATGAGTGGACGGCGCGTCTGTCGGTGCGGACGTGTCGTGGCTCGTCCCGTGATCCGGGGGTCGTCCCGGTCATGTCAACATCCGGGGCGTGAGCAGCCCATGACCACCGGTGTGTGCGCCGTGATCAGTCGCCGGTGACGGCCACCAGTTCTGGCTCGGCCCGCGTCTCGGGGACGGTCAGGCCCAGCATGGCGTACACGCTGGCGCTCCACCCGGCGTCGTCGAGTACGGCGTGGTGGTGCGCCCACTGCCAGCGGCGGTACGCGTCGGCGGCGCGCCGCATGTGCAGGTCGTCGGTGGTGGCGTCCGCCAGGGGGTTGGGCGGCGGGGTCTGGAGGTGATAGCGCGTCAGGGCGCCCTCGAGCTCCGCGAGGGTCTTCGGGCCCAGCGCGAACGCCACGCGGCCGTCCGAAAGCCAGCGGCGCAGGTCGTCCTCGTCCGGCAGGGCGTACAGGATCAGTTCGCCGCCGGGGTGCGGGTCGCCGGGCAGCACCAGAACCACGCCGGGCACGTTGTCGCGCAGGTATGCGGCGACGCCGCCTGTGGCGTGCGCGCGGGCGCCAGCGCGCAGGTGCCGCATGGCGTCTCTGGGGTTCAGGCGGGGCAGCGGCGGTACGGGGGCGGGCGCGTCCAGCGTGATGGAACCGGGGGGACGCAGCGCCTGGGCGTGCAGTTCCAGCCGCGTCTGTCCGCGCCACTCGGAGGTCACGAGGTGGGTGGCGAGGTCGCGCTCGCCGGGGGTCGCGGCGCGCTCGCCGTACTTCAGGCCGCGCAGCGGGCCGACCTTGAACTGCAGTGTGTCGCCGCGCTTGCCAACCAGCCGCGGCTCGCTGAGCTGGTCGCGCACGTGCCACAGCGGCAGCGCATGGCCCTCGCCAAAGGGCTCGAAGGCGGCGGTCTCGGTCACGAGGTCCAGTGTGGCGCCCATGACCGGCAGCGCGGCGTCCAGGCGCACGCGCGGCGCGGGCGTAGGGAACTGCCGGGCGTACGCGTGGATGCGGTCGCGGAAGGCGCTCACGTTCGCGTCGTCGATGGCGAAGCCCGCCGCGCCGTGGTGCCCGCCGAAGCGGCGCAGCAGATCCTGGCTGAACTCCAAGCCGCCGTGCGCGCTGATGCCCGGCGTGCTGCGCACGCTGCCCTTGCCCTGCGCGATGATGAATACCGGCTTGTGGTACGTCTCGAGCAGCTTGCTCGCCACGATGCCCATCACGCCCGCGTGCCAGTCCGGATGCGTGACCACCAGGGCGGGTTCGCCCGGATCGGCGATCTGGAGCGCCTGCGTGAACATGTCGTCCTGGAGTTTGCGGCGCTCCTGGTTGCGGATCTCCAGGTACTGCGCGAGCCGCCCGGCCTCGTGCGCGCTGGACGTGGTGAGCAGCGTCAGGGCGATGTCCGCCTCGCCCAGGCGCCCCGCGGCGTTGATGCGCGGCGCGAGGATGAACGCCACGTCGCGCGCGCTGGGCCTCGACACGCGGCCGTTGCCCATCAGGGCCTGCAGGCCCGGCAGCTCCGTGTCGACCAGGGCGTCCAGGCCGGCGCGCACCAGGGCGCGGTTCTCACCGATCAGCGGCGCGACGTCCGCGACGGTGCCCAGGGTCGCCAGCGCGGTCAGCGCGCGCGGTTCGGGCAGGCCGAGTTCCTCGTGCACCGCCCACAGCAGGTGGTACGCCACGCCCGCGCCGGTCAGGTTGTGCAGGTCCGGGTCGTAGGCGTCGGTGAGGTGGGGGTGCACGACCAGCGCGGCCGGGAAGTCGTGGCCGGGCCGGTGGTGGTCCGTGACGATCACCTCCACGCCGCGCGCGACCAGGGCGGCGACCTCGTCCACGTTCGTCACGCCGCAGTCCACCGTCACGAACACGTCGCTCGCGGCGGCGTGCTCGTCGACCTTGTCGGGGTGAACGCCGTAGCCCTCGTGCAGGCGGTTGGGAATGAAGCCGTGCACGTCTGCGTCCAGCGCCCGCAGCCCCAGCACCAGCACGGCGGTGGCCGACACACCGTCTGCGTCGTAGTCCCCGTGGATGCGGATGCGTTTGCCGGCCCGGATGGCCGTCACGAGTTGCCGGGCCGCCTCGCGCAGCGCCGGGTTCGGTGTGAGCGCCCGCGGCGGGTCGAGCAGCGCCGGGGTCAGGTGCCGGCCCGACAGCACCTGCGCCACCGGCGGCGACACGCGCCACACGCGCATGGTGCGCAGCAGCTCCTCGCGCGTGGCGGGCGGCGCGAGCTGCCACACGGGTTCCGGCTGGGCGCTCACGGCGCTCCCGGCAGCGAACGCGGCATCTCGGGTTCGGGGAGCGCTGCCGGGGCGGGTGGCGGGGCAGCCGGTGCCGGGGCGGGCAGTGCGCCCAGCCGGGCCTGCAGCGTGGCGGTCAGCCGCTCCTCGACGCGCTGGCGTTCGCGGCCCTCGCGGCGGCGGCGCAGGCGTTCGCGCACCACCGGCGGCAGCAGCAGCAGCGCGGCGTACGCGGCGCCCAGCAGCAGGAACACCGTGACGGCCATGCCGACCGACAGGATCAGCTCACCGCCGCCCAGCGGCAGCGGCAGCCGCACGGTCGCCGGATTCTCCAGCGTGACCAGCAGCAGGTACGCCGCGATGCCCAGCAGCAGCAGCACCTGCACGAACGAAACGAGCCGCATGACGGCAGTCTAGCGCCGCCCGCGCGCCGTGGCGGCATGAAAACAGGGCCCCCACGCGGAGGGCCCTGATGTCCGGACAGGCCGGAGGGGTAATCAGCT
Source organism: Deinococcus metalli (assembly GCF_014201805.1). Taxonomy (NCBI): domain Bacteria; kingdom Thermotogati; phylum Deinococcota; class Deinococci; order Deinococcales; family Deinococcaceae; genus Deinococcus; species Deinococcus metalli. The sequence goes on from NZ_JACHFK010000017.1 coordinate 56,194, forward strand.
CAGAAGTAGAACTTCAGGCCGGCCTTGACAGCCACGCCGAAGCCCTTGGCGGCGGTGTCCGTGCCGCCCAGGCCCGAGCCCACGCCCTTGTTGCTGAGGTAGTACCGGCCGTCGCCCTCGATGTACGCGGCGATCGAGGAGGTGATGCGGTAGTCCGCGCCCACCAGGACGTTCGCGTACAGGTCCGTCTGGTTGCCGGTCCCGGCAGGGTCGCGCGACACGCTGCTGGTCAGGCCCAGACCGGCGCCCACGTAGGGGCTGAGGGTCCCGCCGGCGTTCAGGTGGTACGTGGCGTTCACGTCGGCGCTCACGGCGTTGCCACCGGGCTGGTACTCGGCCGCGACGCGCGCGCCGACCGGGCCGATCACGCGGGTGCTGCCGATCATGCCGCCGGCGGTCACGCAGTAGTTGGCCGCGGTGCCGCGCACCAGGCAGGTGTCCTGGCTGCCGCGCGCGCCGACGCTCACGCCGGCGTACAGGCTGCTGGCGTTCATGGCCGGCTCGGCCGGGGTGGTGTCACCGATCACGACCGTGGTGCTGGGCGTGGTGGCGGTGGTGTCGGGCGTGGTCGTGACGGTCGCGCTGGTGCCCGCGGCGCCGGCAGGACCCTGGGGTCCGGCGGGGCCCTGCGGACCGGCCGGACCCTGCGGGCCGGCGGGACCGGCCGGGATGTTCTTCACGGCCGCTTCCAGCGCGTCCACGCGGGCCTGCAGCGCGGTCACGTCGGCATTGGCGCTCATATCGCCCATGCTGTTGATCTTGTCTTCCAGCGCCGTGATACGCGCCTGCTGATCGGCGGTCAGCTTCTCGAGGTCCGTCACGCGGTTGGCGATGGCGGCCAGCTCGGTGCTGACTTCCTGCATCCCGTTGGTGATGGTCGTCATGTCGCTGGCGCTGAAGCCGCAGTTGGCCATCTGGCCCGACTGCAGCAGACGGTAGAAGATCAGCGCGGCCTGGTAGCGGGTGAGGTTCTCGTTGCCGCGGAAGGTGCCGTCCGGGAAGCCCTGGATCAGGCCGCAGGAGACGATCTTGTCGACCGCGTCCTTGGCCCAGTGGCCGGCCGGGACGTCACTCAGGGTCACCGGGGCGGGAGCCGCCGTGGTGGTGGCCGGAGCGGTGTCCTGGGCGCCGGCGACGCCGAGGCTGAGGGCCAGGGTGGACATGAGGATCAGTGATTTGCGCATGGAGTCTCCTTGGGTGGCAGACGGCACGGCGCCGGGCGCGGCCGTCGTCCTGCGCTTACCGTAGGCAGGCGCAGTGAGGCGCGTGTGAACCGCTCCGGGCAGAACTTCACGTTCATTTCCGCGTGAACGTTTTCAAGGTCACAATGAGCTTTGCGTGATAATCGGTGGCCGGCCGATGAGAACAGCATCCACCTCCTGGACGGCCTGCCGTGCTTCAACATGAGAAAACTGATGATCTACACCGGACTTTCTTCTCATGAGAGGTTGGGGCTCTCATGTCGCCCCTCCGGCCGAGCCTGCCGTCTGGAACGGCCCGAAGGGCGCGGCTGTCCCCGCCATCCGCCGGCGTCGTGTGAGGGGCCGCGCTGCCTATACTCCCGGCATGACCCAGATCCACGTCCACGCGCAGCCCGGCGACGTCGCCCCGGCCGTCCTGCTGCCCGGCGATCCCAACCGCGCCCGGCATATCGCCCAGACGTACCTGGACGGCGCGCGCGAGTACACCAGCCACCGGCAGCTGCTGGGCTTCACCGGCACGTATCGCGGCGTGCCGGTGTCGGTGCAGACCACCGGCATGGGTTGCCCCAGCGCCGCCATCGTCGCGGAGGAACTCGCCCGGCTGGGGGCGCGCACCCTGATCCGCGTGGGCACACTGGGCGGCGCCACCCCCCGCGTCGCGCCCGCGGACCTCGTGATCGCCACCGCCGCCGTGCCGAACGACGGCACCACCCGGCAACTGCTGGGCGGCGCGCCCTACGCCCCGGCGGCGGACTTCGACGTGGTGCACGCGGCCGTGGCCGCCGCGCGGACGCTGGAGGTGCCGCACCACGTCGGCCTGGTCATGACCGAGGACGCCTTCTATGCCAGCACCCCCGAGCACGCGCGCACGTGGGCGTCGCGCGGCGTGCTGGGCTTCGAGATGGAGGCCAGCGCGATCTTCCTGGTGGCCGCCATGCACGGCATCCGGGCCGGGTGCCTGACCGCGTGCAGCAACGACATCGGTGATCCGCAGCTGGTGGCGCCGGACGTGCTGGCGGGCGGCGTGGACCGCATGGTGCGCGTGGCGCTGGAGGCGGTGGTCACGCTGCACGGCGCGGACAGCGTCACGGACAGGGCGGCCGGGCCCATGTCAGGATGAAGGCATGACGCACCTCGACGAGCTCGACTTCAGCACCGTGCAGATCGACCAGCACGGCCCCATCGCCGTGCTGACGGTCAACCGCCCGCAGGCCCTGAACGCCCTGAACGCCGAGACGCTGAGTGAGATCGCGCAGGCCGTCGACATGATCGTCGAGGACGCCGAGGTCGGCGTGCTGATCATCACCGGCGCGGGCGACCGGGCCTTCGTGGCCGGCGCGGACATCCGCGAATTCAAGCAGGTGCAGAGCGTGTATGACGGGCGCGAACTCGCGCTGTCGGGCCAGGACGTGATGTCGCGCATCGCCACGCTGCCGATCCCAGTGATCGCGGCGATCAACGGCTACGCGCTGGGCGGCGGCCTGGAACTCGCGCTGGCATGCGACCTGCGCGTGGCGGCCACGGGCGCGCGGCTGGGCCTGCCGGAGGTCACGCTGGGCGTGCTGCCCGGCTTCGGCGGCACGCAGCGCCTCTCGCGGCTGATCGGCGCGGGCCGGGCGCTCGACCTGATGCTCACCGCGCGGCAGGTCAGGGCCGACGAGGCGCTCGGCATGGGTCTGGTGAACTACGTGGCCGACGACGCCCTTCAGAAGGCCCGCGAGGTCGCGGAGGTCATCCTGAAGAACGCGCCGATTGCCCTGTCGCTGGTCAAGGAGGCCGTGCGGCGTGGCCTGGACACCGGCCTGGACGCCGGCCTGGAGATCGAGGCGGACATGTTCGGCCTCGCCACCGCCACCAAGGATTTCCAGGAAGGCGTGGACGCGTTCCTGAACAAGCGTCCCCCGGCGTTCCAGGGCGAGTAGGCGCGGCCATGGACGACTCCACCCCACAGCGCCGCTCCACCGACCAGAAGTTCAAGCTTAGCGTCCAGGGCGGCACCGTGCAGGACGTCGAGGGCCGGCACGTCGAGCTGGCGTCCGGCGAGGCCGATCCCCGGCGCAGCGTGCAGTTCACGACGCCGCGCGCGAAACTGATCGAGGAAGCGAACTTCGCCATCCGCGACGACCTCGCCGCGTTCCCGCGCGCCCTGGCTGCCTACGACGCGCTGCGCAGCGACCCCGAGGCGCTGGCGTGCTGGGACATGGCGAACTACGTGACCATGCGCAAGCTCGGGTACAACGACCACGGCCGCGTGCACGCCTTCATCACCGGCGCGGCCGGCATGGCCATCACGCAACTGCTGCTGGACGCCGGCGTGAAGCCCGACATCATGGACTCGGGCGTGGGCGACGCCGACGACGTGCACCTGGCCGTGATCCTGGGCACCATGCTGCACGACATCGGCAACCAGATTCACCGCGTGGGCCACGAGGCACACGGCGTGATGCTGGCCCTGCCGATCATCGACCGGATCATGACGCCGCTGTACCCCGATCCCTTCAAACGCACCAAGGTGCGGTCCTTTATCCTCGGCGCCATCGACTGCCACGACCTGAACCCACCCCCGCTGACGCTGGAGGCCGGCATCACCGCCGTCGCGGACGGCACGGACATCACCAAGGGCCGTGGGCGCAAGGCCTTCTCGCTGGGCAGCGTGGACATCCACTCCATCAGCGCGCTGGCCGTGGACGAGGTCGTGATCGAGAAGGGCCGCACGATGCCGGTGCTGATCAACGTCACCATGAACAACTCCGGCGGCATCTTCCAGGTCGAGGAAATCCTGGCGCCCAAGGTGATCCGCACGCCCATGCGCCGCTTCGTGGAGCTGCGCGCCGCCACCCGGCCGCAGGGCGACGAGCAGATCCTGTCGCGCGTGCGGCTGGACGGCGACCACTTCGTGATGGACCTGGAGGGCGGCGAGCAGGTCGCGGTCGAGGTCAAGGACACGCAGAAAAAGGCCCAGCAGGCCATCGTGGAACAGCTGGGCATCTCCACCGAGAGCCGCTGAGGCCGGGTTACTTCTTGGCGTTCGAGCCGGGCAGGGGCGTGGTGCGGGCGGGACCACCGTCCACGCCGCCCGCGCGGTGCACGCCGGCTCCGCCGTGCGCGTCGCCGCCCAGGTCGCTGTCGCCGTCGTTGTTCGGCGTGCCCTGGCGGTCCTCGAAGTCGCTGCCGCCCAGCATGCCGTCCTGGAAGCCGGGCTGGTCGTTCGGGTTGCTGCCGTCGTCGGCCGCGGCGCCCCGCAGCATGGCCTCGGTGCTCATCTTGTCCTGCACGAGTTCCCCGGTCGTGCCCTCGTCCACCACGATGCCGTCACGCTCATCGGAACCTGTCATGGCCGCAGGGTAGACGGCCCGGCGTCCCGGCGGTTCTGGACGCCTTCACGAAAATCTGATCGGCGCCCGGCGCGTGCCATCCGGGCCGCGGTGTGGGCATGGCCTATACTTGACTGTCTATGAGCAACAAGAGCATTCCCATGACCCAGCGCGGGTATGACAAACTGAGCGAGACCCTGCACCACCTGAAGACCACGCGCCGCGAGCAGATCAGCGAGAACATGGGCCGCGCCATCGCGGACGGCGACCTGCGGGAAAGCGCAGCGTACGACGAAGCGCGCATGGAACAGAGCGAGAACGAGGCCCGCATCTCGGAGCTCGAGGAGCAGCTGCACCGCGCGGTCGTCGTGCCGGAGGACGCCACAGGCGGCGCCGGCCTGGGCGCAAAGGTCACGGTGAAAGACGAGAAGGGCAACCAGCGGCAGTTTGAACTCGTCGGCACGTACGAGGTCGACGTCCTGAAGGGCAAGGTCAGCGACGCCAGCCCCATCGGCAAGGCCCTGAGCGGCAAGCGCGCCGGCGACACGGTCGAGGTGCCGCTGCCCAAGGGCACCGCGAAGTTCGAGGTCGTGGCCGTCGAGTACAGCTGAGGGGCGTCACAGGCGTGCGGCGGTCGCGTCACAGCGACCGCCGCTCACCGTTTTGGTGGAGCGGGTCCTTACATCGCCGGCAGGGGAGTGGGGGTGGGCAGGCCCGGCGTGTCCGGGTTGTCACTGGGCTGCGGCACCGGCATGCCGGGCGTGTCCGGGTTCACGGGCGGGTCCATCATGGGGCCGCTGTCGCCGGTGCCAGGCATGCGCTCGGGCAGCGGCGCGGGCATGTCGGTGGGTTCGGTGGCCGGGGCCGGCGGACGGTCGTAGGCGTCGGTCATGTGCAAACCTCCAGGGAGTGGACTGTGCTCACTCTTCCGTGGAAACCGGGAGCGCGGGGCTCGGCGGCATGAAGGGCCCTTCACGCCCCGGCCGCGGCGTCACAGTTCGGTCGCACGGCCACCCGGCACACTGGGGCATGAGACCAGCGCTGCCGTACCTCCTGACCGCTCTGCTGGGCGTGGCGTCCGCCCAGGGCACCCCGCGTGTGGCCTTCACGCCGGTGGTGGAGGGCGTGGCGCAGGTCACGGCCCTGGCCCACGCGGGCGACGGCAGCGGCCGCGTGTACGTGGCGCAGCAGACCGGCGTGATCCGCGTGCTCCAGGGCGGTACGCTGCGGCCCACGCCGTTCCTCGACGTGAGCGGCCGCACCCGAGCCGGCGGCGAGCGCGGCCTGCTGGGGCTGGCCTTCGACCCGGCGTACAGGACCAACCGCCGCGTGTACGTGCACTACACCGATCAGAACGGCGACACGGTGCTCGCCCGGTACACCGCGACTGCCGATTTCAGCCGGGCCGAGCCCGCCAGCGCGACCACGCTGTTCACCGCGAAGCAGCCGTACGCGAACCACAACGGCGGCCAGCTCGCCTTCGGCCCAGACGGCTTCCTGTACCTGGGTCTGGGCGACGGTGGCAGCGGCGGCGATCCGCAGAACAACGCGCAGAACCTCGCCGTGCCGCTGGGCAAGCTGCTGCGCTTCGACGTGAGCGGCGCCGCCGCCCGGCCCGCGCCCGGCAATCCCTTCGCGTCGCGCGCTGGCGCCAGCCCGTACATCTGGGCGTTCGGTCTGCGCAATCCGTGGCGCTTCTCCTTCGACCGGCAGACCGACGACCTCGTGATCGCGGACGTGGGGCAAAACAGCTTCGAGGAGGTGAACGTGCAGCCCCGGGCCAGCCGCGGCGGCGAGAACTACGGCTGGCGCGTGCGCGAGGGCCGGCAATGCTACGAACCGGACTGCCGGGCCGGCGCCTTCGTCGAGCCGGTGCTGACGTATGGCCGTCAGGACGGGCAGAGCATCACCGGCGGGTACGTGTACCGGGGCAGCGCGATTCCCGCCCTGAAGGGCCGGTACGTCTTCGCGGATTTCGGCAGCGGCACCGTGTGGTCGGCCGTGGCGAGCGGCGCCGCGTGGTCGAAGGCCGCCCTGGGCCGCGTCGCCGGCCCCAGCACCTTCGGGGAGGACGAGGCCGGCGAGCTGTATGTGGCCGAGTACGGCAGCGGCCGGCTCCTGAAACTCGTGCCGGGCCGTTGAGCAGGCCATCCGGCGGATGCCGTCCCGCGCGGCCGCTGCTCTCCTGGGAGGATGCGCCGCATCCTCGTGGTCGGTACGACCGGCAGCGGCAAGACCAGCTTCGCCCGGGCTCTCGCCGCCCGGCTGCGCGTGCCCCACGGTGAGCAGGACGCGTGGAACCACCAGCCCGGGTGGCAGCCGGCCGCCCCGGAGGAGTTCCGGGCGCAGGTCGCGGCCTTCACGGCTCACCGCGCGTGGGTCATGGACGGCAACTACGGCAAGGCCCGCGACATCGGGTGGGCGCGCGCCGACACCGTGGTGTGGCTGGACTACCCGGGCCCCGTCGTGTTCTGGCGGGTGCTGACCCGCACGCTGCGGCGCGTGACGACCCGGGAAGTGCTGTGGAACGGCAACCGTGAGACCCTGCTCACCGCCGTGCGGCCCGACAGTCCGGTGCCGTGGTTTTTCCGCACCCACTGGCGCCGTCGCCGTGAGATGCCCGGTCTGGTCGCGGCGTACCCGCACCTCACGCTGGTGCACCTGCGCACGCCGGCCCACGCGCGGTCGTGGCTGGCGTCGCTTCCAGAGTGACGGACGGCCCGCTCAGCGGTACTCGACCAGCAGCGGCCGGTGGTCGCTCTGGTCCACGGCCAGCACCGTGGCGCGCGTCGCCGTCAGGCCGCGCGCGAACTGGTGGTCGATGCGGGCGGACAGCTGAGGGAACGACCAGCCCGGCCCACGGCCGGCGGTGTCGTGCGCGTCCGGCCCAACCGCGCGGATGAACTGCCGGTACGCCAGGCCGCGCGGCGGGGTGTTCAGGTCGCCGCCCAGTACCAGCGGGCCGCGTTCGGCGTTCACGATGTCCAGCACCGTCTTGATCTGTGCGGCGCGCATGGCCAGGCTGGGCCGGATCAAGCTGAAGTCGCCGCGCGGCGCGTCCCCGAACTTCAGCCGGCCGGGGTGGGCATTCACGACCGTCAGCGGCACGCCCCGCCACGCCACGCGGGTGACCAGCACCTGCCGCCAGTCCGACGGGTAGTTCACGCGCCGGAACGACTCGACCGGCAGGCGCGTCAGGGTGGTCGTCTCATAGCCCCGCTGCACGGAGTAGCCGGGCAGGCGGCGGAGCAGCTCGGCGTCGAAGCCGGGCGCCGCGAAGTTCGCTTCCTGCAGCAGGATCACGTCGGCGTCGGTGCTCCGCAGCAGGGCACCCAGGCGGGCCGGGGTGGTGTCCCGCCCTTCTTTCACGTTGAAGGTCAGCACGCGCAGCGCGCCGGCGGTCTGGGGGCGCCAGTGCAGCAGCCCCGCGCCCCACGCGGCCAGCAGCGTGCCCGCCAGCGCCGCAGCCACACCCCGGCGCCGCCACAGCGTCCACAGCAACACCAGCGGGGCCGGCGCCAGCCACACGGCGGCCGGCGTGTAGACCAGCAGCGCCGTGGGGACGCTGCGCTCGCCCACCGCCTCCGACAGCGCCCACACGCCCGCCACGATCAGCGTGTAGGTCCAGGCGGTCACGGAGCGGAACATCGCGTGCCAGCCTCGCACATCCGCGCCGGATGCCGCGTCCACCGTCCGGTGGAGGCCACGGTGGTGGCGTTCCCCACCCCGCGCCCCCACAAAAGAAGCGGAGGCGCCGTGGCCTCCGCTGTCCAGTCGGTGGGTGCGCTCAGCGGTACTGAGCGGCGACTTCCTTCGCTTCCTCCCGATGGGCGTGTTCCTGACGCTGCACCTGCGCGACGGCGTCCGTCAGGGCCTCCTTCAGTTCGCTCAGGCCCACGTTCTTCAGGGCGCTCACGGGAATGCCGCCCTCCGTGCGCTCGATCTCGCGCTCCAGCACGTCGGGTGCGGCGGCGTCCGCCTTGTTCAGCGCGATCACGGTAGGCAACTCGCGGAAGCCCAGGTCGTCCAGAATGCGGTTCACGGCGTCCAGGCGGGTATCCGCGCCGGGCGAGGCCACGTCGACCACGTGCAGCAGCACGTCCGCGTCCCCGATCTCCTCCAGCGTCGAGCGGAAGGCCCGCGTGAGGTCCTTGGGCAGGTCACGGATGAAGCCCACGGTGTCGGTCAGCACGACCTGCCCGATGCCCTCCAGGTAGCCCTGGCGGCTGGTCGGGCGTAGGGTGGCGAACAGCTTGTTCTCCGCCAGCACGCGCCGGGGTTCCTCTGCGGCGTGCGTGAACGCGTTCAGCAGGGTGCTCTTGCCCGCGTTGGTGTACCCGACAATCGAGATGACCGGCACGGCGTTGCGTTCGCGGGTCTTGCGGCGTTCCTCGCGGCGCTGGGCCACGTCTGCCAGCTGCTTTTCCAGGAAGCTCAGGCGGTCGTTGATGCGCCGGCGGTCCAGCTCCAGCTTGGTCTCGCCGGGGCCGCGCGTGCCGATGGCCCCGCCGCCCGCACTGCCGCCGCCGCCCCCGATGCGCGAGAGCTGCGCGCCCGCGCCGAGCAGGCGGGGTTTCATGTAGCGCAGCTGCGCGAGTTCCACCTGCAACCGGGATTCCACGCCCTGCGCGTGCAGCGCGAAGATGTCCAGGATCAGCTGCGTGCGGTCGATGATCTTCAGGCCGGTCGCGGCCTCGATCTCGCGGGCCTGCGCCGCGCCGAGTTCCTGCCCGAAGATCAGCAGGTCTGCGTCCAGGTGGTACGCCTTGCTGGTGAGCTCCTCCAGCTTCCCGGCGCCGACCAGCGTGCCGGGCTTGAGGTTGCGGCGGTACACCAGTTCGCGGTGCACGACCTCCGCGCCGGCGGTGCGGGCCAGTTCGGCCAGCTCGTCCAGGCGTTCCTCGGCGTCGAATTCGCCCTGGTCGATCTGCACCAGAATGGCGCGCTCGTGGTCCTTCTTCGCCTCGCGGGTGCGGGCCGCGCGGGCGATTTCCTCCTCCAGCGCCTGCACCTGGGCACCCAGGTCGAAGTCGTCGATCTGGAAGGACGGCACCGGCGGCAGGATGCGCCAGTCCTCTTCCTCGCCGACCGTGCCGGGGGGCGTCAGGTGGGCGGTGTGCACCAGTCCTGGCTGCCCGCCGTCGCGCACCTCGATGGCCGAGACGGCGTCCAGGCGCTTCAGGAACAGAGTAGACAGGTCGGCCTTGCTGAGCGCGCCGCCGCGCGGGTGGGTGTGCAGCAGGTGGAAGCCCGACAGGCGGTGCTCGCCCACGCGCAGGTCCGGGAATTCGGTGCCCCGGGCGTCCGCCACGCTGACCGAGATCACGCGGCCGCGGCGGTCGATCAGCACCCCGACCTCGCGGCGCACGTCGCTGGACAGTTCCGCGAGGTTGCGCGCGAGTTCCGGAGAGCCGACGCGGCCGGGCTCGATGCGGCGGCGGTACAGGTTGCCGAGGGCCTTGAGCTGTGCGGGCCGGAGGCCCGACGTGTTGCCATGCACTTTATCGATGTGAGGTCACTTCCTTGTGGTCATCGGGGGCGGGGTCGCCTCCGTCGTTGTTCGCGTGATCCATGCAGTTCGCGCCACCCGGACATCGTCCGCGTCGCTGCGTGGGCATCCATACCGACATTGCCCCCAGTGTAGGCCGGGGCGGTGTGCCGGGGGTGTGCCGTTACTTGACGTTCTTGATCATCGTGCTCCCACGGTAGGGCGGGCGGCGCCGCTGCGCATCGGCCGGGTGGCCTAGACGCCGGGTCAACAGCAAACAGCGTGGGCCGGTCCCGAGCTCTGCGCGCCGCTACACTCCAGGGCATGGCCCTGCCCGAACTGCTGCGCGACGCCCTGCGGGAAGTGCTGTACGGCCCGGACGGCCTGCGCGGCCTGTTCAGCGGACCCGGCGACGGCCTGCTGCATACCGTGCACGCCTTCACGCTCGCCCAGGCCCGCACGGCGCCGCCCGGTCTGCCGGTGCCCGCCCGGCAGGTGCTGGCGCTGCGGCACACCCTGGAACTCACGGTCGCGCGGCTGTCGGACCCCGCCGCGCTGCTCACGGACCCCACCGAACCGGCCGGGTGGACGCCGGCCGACGCGGGAGCGTGGCGCGCGGAACTCATGCAGCTCGCCCGCGCCGGTCAGGCGCTGTACGACGCGCTGTACTCACCGCTCACGCCGGAGGGCCAGCGGGAGGCTGCGGGCGCGGTCCTGCACGCGGCGCGCGAGGCGGCGGCGCTGCGGGCCAGCCTGCTCGTGTGGCAGGCGCAGCCCTCGCCCTGAGTGTTCACGCGACCTTGTTGCGGCCGGTGCGCTTGGCCTCGTACAGCGCCGAGTCGGCGTCCGTGAACAGCGCCTCGGCGCTCGCCAGCGGTTCCTCCAGGCACGACACGCCAAAACTCGCGGTGATGGTCACGCCCGCCACCGCGCGCTCGTTCACGGAGCGGCACATGGCCTGGGCCACGGCGTGGGTCTGCGCGTAGTCGTGGTCGGGGAGCAGCACCAGGAACTCCTCGCCGCCCCAGCGGCCCACCGTGCCGTGGTGGGGCGCGACGTGCGTCACCAGCCGGGCAGCGAACTCACGCAGCACCTCGTCGCCGCGCCGGTGGCCGTGCTCGTCGTTCACGGTCTTGAAGTGGTCGATGTCCGTCACGATCACGCCCAGGGGCTGACGTGTGGTGCGGGCATGCCCGAGCAGACGCTCGAAGTCGTGCTCGGTGACGGCGCGGCCCGGCATGCCCGTGACCGCGTCGATGCGGGCGGTGCGCAGCTCGTCGATGGTGCGCTCGTGGATCAGCATGTTGCTCTCGATCAGCGTCATCAGCAGAGCGCTGCTTGCCCCGGCGACCGCCATGACGATCAGGGTGGTGATCCAGTCGGCGAGCATGTCCCGTGTGTCCGGCGGATGGACCGCCAGCGCGGCCACGATGACGCCCAGGATTGCGCCGAACACCTGCACGCCGCGCCGCGCGCCGTACACCAGAAACACGATGGCCATGTTCGCGCTCAGCCACAGGGCCAGGTGAAAGGGCATGGTGCGGCTCGAGACCGTGCTCAGCACCTCCGCCACGCTGACGCCCAGCAGGGTAAGCAGGTACGGCAGGTAGATCACGCGCACGCGGCGCGGCCACGCCCACACCGCGAGCAGCCCGGCGGCGGCGAGCAGGCCGCCCCAGTAGCGCGTGCGGTGGTCGCCAGTTAGGGCGGCCTCCAGCGTGAACGGCTCGGCGCCGATCAGCGTAGTGAGTACGCAGTAGAGCAGGTACGACAGGTTGGCGATCACCACGATCCACAGGCGGATCTGACTCAGGCGCTGTTCCAGGGGCGAGTGACCGGGCGTCATGGTAGACCGTGCCCCGAGTGTATAGATCCATGAGGATTTGCCCAAGGGTGGATGTATATGTCCCCCCACACCACAAAAGCGCGTCCCGGCCTTGGGGACCGGGACGCGTGTGGCGAAGAGGGTGGGATTCGAACCCACGGTACAGTTGCCCATACTTCAGTTTTCGAGACTGACCCATTCAACCACTCTGGCACCTCTCCGCGCGGGTGGGTGGCCGTGACCGGCCGACCTATGGGCGAAAGGGAGTGTAGCACAGCTCCCGCGCGTTGCAACTGCCGCGCTGACTTGCGCCTCTGGTCGGGGGCGGCTATCATGGGAAGGTTGAAAACGGCCCGGACTCTGGGTTGCGTCACGGCGTTTTTCTTCAGTCCACCGCCCGCAGGGCCGATGCTGACGGCTCCAGCGGCGCGGTGCGTGATCACCTCCGGCCGGCGCAGCCGCGTCGCCACCCCCGAAGCCAACCCAGTCCAGCCCCGTACGCGTGGGCGGACTCCTTCCCCCGCCATCCCCGCCCAGCACGAGTCCTGGGCACTCGAGGAGTGATTTCCCTGCCTACCACCCAGCAACTGCTCCGCAAGGGGCGCCTGACCCTCCAGAAGAAGAGCAAGGTTCCCGCCCTCAAGGGCAGCCCCTTCCGCCGCGGCGTGTGCACGGTCGTGAAGACCACCACCCCGAAGAAGCCCAACTCCGCGCTGCGCAAGATCGCCCGCGTGCGCCTGTCGAGCGGCTTTGAGGTCACCGCCTACATCCCCGGCGAAGGCCACAACCTGCAGGAACACTCGGTCGTGCTGATCCGCGGCGGCCGTGTCAAGGACCTCCCCGGCGTGCGCTACCACATCGTGCGCGGCAGCCTGGACACCCAGGGCGTGAAGGACCGCAACAAGAGCCGCTCGAAGTACGGCACCAAGAAGCCCAAGGCCGGCGCGGCCGCCGCGGGCGCCAAGAAGAAGTAAGCCCCGGCCAGTGCGCGGGGGTAGGCCCCGCCGCAGCCGTCCGGTGAGCGGCCTCAGCCCACAGGGGTGATGCCAGTGAAGCAGTCAGACCGCGCCTGAACGGGCGCGCCACACAACCGAGGAGAGAACCATGGCACGTCGTCGCCAAGCAGAAGTGCGCCCCATCCTGCCGGACCTGGTCTACCAGGACGTGCTCGTGAGCGCCATGATCAACCGCATCATGCAGGACGGAAAGAAGAACCTCGCCAGCCGCATCTTCTACGGCGCCATGAAGCTGGTGCAGGAGCGCACCGGCCAGGAGTCGCTCAAGATCTTCAAGCAGGCCTACGACAACGTGAAGCCGCGTGTGGAAGTCCGCAGCCGCCGCGTGGGCGGCAGCACCTACCAGGTGCCCGTCGAAGTCGGCGTGCGCCGCCAGCAGAGCCTGACCCTGCGCTGGATGATGACCGCCGTGGACGGCCGCCCCGAGCGCACCGCCATGGAGCGGCTGGCCGGCGAGATTATGGACGCCGCGCAGGGCCGTGGCGGCGCCATCAAGAAGAAAGACGACGTGGAGCGCATGGCCGAGGCCAACCGCGCCTACGCGCACTACCGCTGGTAATCCCTGGTTGAGGGGCCCAGGCCTCGAGACCCGGGCGAAGCGAGTAGGGAATGGCGTTCGTCCCACGAAATGGAGCAGCAAGCGGTTCAGTCCCGATTGATGCGAAATGCAGTGGGATGAACGCTGAGTGACGCAGGACGCCACTGCGCCGTCTTCTCCAAAGCCAGCATCCGTGACGGTGTTCAGCACCGGAGCGGTTCACCATCAGGGAGTCCTATGACCACCAAAGCCCAGAGCTATCTGACCCACTTCCGCAATATCGGGATTGCCGCGCACATCGACGCCGGCAAGACCACCACCACCGAGCGGATCCTGTACTACACCGGCCGCACGCACAACATCGGTGAGGTGCACGACGGCGCCGCCACGATGGACTGGATGGAGCAGGAGCGCGAGCGCGGCATCACCATCACGGCCGCCGCCACCACCGCCAAGTGGAAGCACTCCGGCAGCGGTGAAGAGTACACCGTGAATATCATCGACACGCCTGGCCACGTGGACTTCACCATTGAAGTCGAGCGTTCCATGCGCGTGCTCGACGGCGCGGTCGCCGTGTTCGACTCCAGCCAGGGCGTCGAGCCGCAGAGTGAAACCGTGTGGCGCCAGGCCGACCGCTACGGCGTGCCGCGCATCGCGTTCTCGAACAAGATGGACAAGACCGGCGCGAGCTTCGAACTCGTGCTGTCGGACATCCGCGAGCGCCTCGGCGCGATCCCGGCCCCCATCCAGTACCCGATGGGCCAGGAAAGCGACTTCAAGGGCATCATCGACATCGTGCGCCTGCAGGCCCACACCTACACCAACGACCTGGGCACCGACATCGAAGTCGGCGAGATTCCCGCCCAGTACGCGGACAAGGTGGCCGAGATGCGCCAGCAGCTCATCGAGGCCGCGGCCGAGGTGGACGAGGACGTCATGATGAAGTTCCTGGAGGGCGAGGAGCCCACCACCGAGGAACTCGTCACGGCGATCCGCAAGGGCACCATCGACAAGAAGATCTTCCCGGTGCTGTGCGGCAGCGCCCTGAAGAATAAGGGCGTGCAGCTGCTCCTCGACGCGGTCGTGGACTACCTGCCCAGCCCGCTGGAAGTGCCGGCCATCAAGGGCCGCCTGGAAGACTCCGAGGATACCCGCGAGTTCCCCGCCGACCCGGAAGGCAAGCTGGCCGGGCTGGCGTTCAAGATCATGGCCGACCCCTACGTGGGCCGCCTGACCTTCGTGCGCATCTACTCGGGCACCCTGCAGTCCGGCAGCTACGTGTACAATGCCACGAAGGAAAAGCGTGAACGCGTGGGCCGCCTGCTCAAGATGCACGCCAACTCCCGCGAGGAAGTCACGGAACTCAAGGCCGGGGAACTCGGCGCCGTGATCGGCCTGAAGGACGCCGGCACCGGCAACACCCTGATCGGTGACGGCGACGAGCGCGTGCTGCTGGAGTCCATCGACGTGCCCGAGCCGGTCATCAAGCTCGCCATCGAGCCCAAGACCAAGGCCGACCAGGAAAAGATGGGCGTGGGCCTGCAGAAGCTGGCCGAAGAAGACCCGACCTTCCGCGTCGAGACCGACCAGGAGTCCGGCCAGACCACGATTGCCGGCATGGGCGAACTGCACCTGGAAATCCTGGTGGACCGCCTGAAGCGTGAGTACAAGGTGGACGCGAACGTGGGCGCGCCGCAGGTGGCGTTCCGTGAAACGATCACCCGTCCGGTGGATGTCGAAGGCAAGTTCGTGCGTCAGTCCGGCGGCCGTGGTCAGTTCGGCCACGTGAAGATCAAGGCCGAGCCCCTGGAACCCGGCGCGGGCTTCGTGTTCGAGAACGCCATCGTGGGCGGCACCGTGCCGCGCGAATACGTCGGCCCGGCCCAGAAGGGCATCGAGGAAGCCATGCAGTCCGGCCCCATGCTGGGCTTCCCGGTGGTGGACATGAAGGTCACCATCTACGACGGCAGCTACCACGAAGTGGACTCCTCGGAAATGGCGTTCAAGATCGCCGGCTCCATGGCACTCAAGGAAGCCGTCCAGAAGGGCGCTCCTGCGCTGCTCGAGCCCATCATGCGCGTCGAGGTCACCGTGCCCGACGACTTCATGGGCGACATCATCGGCGACCTGAACTCCCGCCGTGGCCAGATCCAGGGCATGGAAGCCCGCGGCAACGCGCAGATCGTGAAGGCCTTCGTGCCCCTGAGCGAGATGTTCGGCTACGCGACCGACATGCGCTCCATGACCCAGGGCCGCGCCAGCTACTCGATGTTCTTCGACCACTACAGCCAGGTGCCGAACAACATCGCGCAGCAGCTGATGAAGAAGTAAGGACACGCGTTCCGAAAAACCCGCCTGCGTGGCGGGTTTTTTTCGGTTGTGTTCACGTCGCGCCGGAGCGGCAGGGTTCTCCGGTAGTGTGTGGGCGTGAGCTGGCCTGAAGACAAGACGACCCCGCGCCCTCCCGCCGGTCCCACGGCGCGCCCGCCCCGGCTGGCGTTCCTGACGGTCCCGCTGCTGATCGGGCTGTTCTACAACGCGATCTCGCTGCTCACGCTGCCGTTTTCTGGCGGTGCCCTGAACGAGATGCTCGCGCAGCTGAACGGCGCGTCTGGCCTGCCGCCCGTGCAGCTGACGCCGCAGCAGGTTCAGCTGACCCTGTGGCTGTCGTTCGCGCTGACGGCGGTGCTGATCCTGTGGCTGTACTACACGCGGCGTGCGGTGATGGACGGCCGCAGCTGGGGCCGCGTATCGAGCATCGTGATCGCGGTGTTGAGCCTGCTGATCGTTCCATTCGGCACGGTACTGGGCATCGTGATGCTGGTCGGGGCCTTCGACCGGGCGGTGGTCGCCTACACCAGCCGGGCATAGCGGAGACCGGCAGCGGGGCGTCCGGTTAATCCGGACGCCATTTCGCTGTCGAGTTCGCACGGTCCGGCGGGTACGGCGCGGGACGCCCGGCGCCAGCTTGCGGCTGCACGTGAAATCCTGTAGTCTCATCAGTCGGTGCGTCGTGAGCTTCACTGCTCGCAGTCGAGTTCCGGCGCAGCGTGCCAGCATGGCGGGACACCGCCCTGGCGAGAACCAACCCAATGTGGGCGAAGCAGCATCACGACCACCGGAACCCTGCGGCATGCGCGGGGGAGACCCGATCAAAGGGCCGTTTTTGTGTGTGAACCCACCGCTTGGAGGGAGTAGAGAACATGGCGAAAGGAACGTTTGAGCGGAACAAGCCCCACGTGAACGTGGGGACGATCGGACACGTGGACCACGGCAAGACCACCCTGACCGCGGC